>JBKBIJ010000158.1:0-4137 GCA_046299455.1 Brevinematia bacterium
GGTCTTTCTTTCTTTTTGGTTTGTTAGAGAGTCATAAAAAGATGGCTTTTTTAGATATCCACAGGGTTATGGAGTCTTTTTGGACTAATGCTTTGTCGTATTTAGACAGTTCCTTTTGTGGTATTCTTTATTCATAGGATTAATTATGCACCGAAGCCGTTTTCTATAAATTTGGAACATCTATTTATGCTTAGAATTATTCATAAAAGTAATCATAATATGGTATTTCTATTCCACAACTTCAACTTCCTAAGTAAAAGCAATTTTTCTGATCGATAGGACGTTTTTAAGGGATTATCAGATTTTTAGGTATATTTTTGAAAATCTTTGGTAACTTTAGAAGAATGTTTTACTAATTTTATAGGTTACTTTTTACTATCTTTTCCAGAGATTTTCGGATAAGTTCTTCATTTTTGACAAACTCTCGAAATAGATTTTGAACTAATGTGTAGTTATAATTAATACTGTGATGATCAAAATTGATTTAAATAGGTATCTAATATCAAGAATACTGGTATTAACATTAGCCTTGATATTAGGCTATATTTGTCTAATATTTTTGGCAGACCAAATTTTAGAAAATAATACTAAACTAATAATATCAAAAATTCAAGAATATGGAATAAATATAGAATTTCAGGAAATTCATATTTCGCCATCTCTTGAAATAAAGATAGAAAACCTCAAAATATCAAACGAATTTTTCTTCGGAGAAATAGATAAAACTATATTGAAAATAGACATAAGAAAACTAATTCTTAACCAAATTCCTGTAAACGAATTGTACATCTCTAAATTCAATATACAACTTAAACAATGCGAAATAAAAGACACTAATTCAACCCCCTTTAACTTCTATACTATACTAACAAAAACTAGAAACTTGAAAATATTTATAGAAAACACAGTTCTCTCACTAGAAAAAGGAATATTTTCGGAAGAGAACATAAAAATAACAATAGACAAAAGTTCAGTAAAAATTGAAAACGATTCAAGCATAACATTTAATATCAATACTTCATTAGACGTAAAAGCAAAAGAAATAGCAAAAATACTAAGCACAACTGCAAACTTAGTAGGTACAATTAAGATAAATGAAGTAGGAAACATTGATACGCTATTTAGTATTTTCTCTTTGAAAAATATCGAAATACTAGGAGTAAACCTTGAAGACATAGATATAAAGCTTTCCCTAAATGATAAAAAAATAACAGGAGTTAGTATAAGTAAGAACTATTACGGACACCTAGAAATACTACAAAATCTGATAAAATTAGAGTTTTCCATAAATAACATACCAATACAGATAAAAAACATTAATAAGATAAAAACCATAATACCAGAAATTAGCGATATAATAAACAGTTTAACAGAAAACATAAAAATAACACTTCTCTCAACAAACAACAATTTGGAATTGTACCTCTCATCACCAAAATTTAGTTTAATGTACCAAAAGAAACAAAATCTAGAAATACTCCTAGGAGAATACAAAAACAAAAGTAAAAAGCTACTCATAAATGTTAATAATAAGATAGCAAGATTAGCAATTAAGAACTTCTCTTTGTTTAAAGACCTCTTTAACGTATATTTAGAAGCAAACTTAGAAGAAGGAATAACTATAACAAAATCATATCTAGATACAAAATTCATAAAAGGTAATATACTAGATAATCTCAAAATAAATAGAGATCTAATAACTATAGAAAATACATACCTAAACGCAGAAATTGATACTACATTTTCTAAAGGTTTAATCAAAGTAAAACCAAACATACTTGACACAGTAGCTAAAAATATGGGACTAAATCTCTCCCTACCTACAACATTGATAGAAATAACACCACAAAAAGTCTTAGTTTACGGAAAAAATGGAGAATTATCGTTTGACATTGTGCTATATGAAAACAATATAGAAATAAATAACTTAAACATAGACAATCTATCAACTTCAATAAAAGGAACCATAACAATATCGAACGAAAACTTTTTAGGCAACCTAGTATTAAATCACAATAATTTAACCGAAAGAATAAGAATTAATGGGAATGTAAAAAGAATAAGCATAACCTCTAAGAACTATGGTAGTATAACTATAAGCCCCGAAGACCTTTCAACAGAGATAAACTTAAACAATATACAAATCAAAGAAGTAAAACTAAGAAAAATATATGGTAAAATCATAGATGAAATGGTATTACTAGATTGCGAGATAGAATATCGAAATTTGATATCAAAGTTTAGGATATCCGGAGAAGTGACAAACTTATCAATAAACAACGGATACATATACACAGAAAACAAAGCATTAGAATTATCAGGCAAAGTAAGAATAAGAGACGGAAAAATAAATGGAGTACTAGAAATTGAAAACTCTCAAATAAACTTTGAAATAAACTCACTAAATGAAGTTTATGTTTACAGTAGAATGAACAGACTTAATCTACCAATCACAATTCTTACGAAAGTAAATGGTTTTCTCAGAGTAAAACTAGACCTTATGGAATCAGATCCACTTAAGATGGTACAAGATATTCAAGCGGATATACTAGTGGAAACAGAAAGTATATTCAGAAAAATCAAAATAAACATTTCAAATATCAACAATTCAATAACACTAAACTCTCATCTATCAAACTACTATAATACCTTCTTCATAAACGGTATACTAGATCAAAATAACAACAACATTACATTATCAATCTCAACAAAAGAAAGAATGAATCGAAGAAGCAAAACAAAAGAACTCATAAAAGTATACGGTAAAATTTTAGATGAATCTTTCAAAGGCAAAATCCTCTTCAATATAACAGATTTTTCAGGATTAGACGAAAAATACGAAAAAGACATATATATATCACGAAACGAACTGATATTATCAGGAGAAATAAACGGAATCAATATATACAAAGACCAAAATGTATTCAGAATCTATTATACAAAGAATGGTAAAACAATCTATGAGATAGTTGGTAACATAGACAAAGACAATATTTATGGAACAATTTCGGGTGAAATGGGGTTAAATATCCTAAAGATACCAGATTTTATAGACGAAATAGACGGGAAAATAGTGTTTAACAGTGTTCAGTTTTCTATACAAAAAGGTGGACTAAAAACATCTGGAGAAGCAGTAATGTACGGAGAAGTAAAAACAATATTCTCAAAAGAATATTTCAAAGTACCTAGAACAAAAATAAAATTCCAAGAAAACAACATAGTAATAAGAGATGCTGAATTCAAAGGTTGGCAAAGCCAATTGTTAATCTCTTGTGTAATATTCACAGATAAAATAGAAAACCCTACAGTTAACCTAGAAATATCACAGAAACAACCTATTCTATACTCAATAATCATAGATAAAGGACTAAAAATAGAGGGTGAAGCCCAGATATCACTGAACTTCAAAGGTTATGTAAGCAATCCAACAATTCAAGGTAAAATAAAACTATTCAAAAACTCCAAAGTTGAGTATTTCATCTTACAATCAATACCAAGTCAAAACGAGGATTGGGGATTCAACCTAGCACAGCTAGCCAACTGGAAATTATGGATGTCATTTGAAGATTCTTACTTAGAATCAGAAATAATAAATGGTAGAATCGATAAAGCAGAAATCGAAATAAACGGTAACATATCCCAAAAGAGCTTGTCAGTAAAAGGATATGCAAATTTAAGTTCAGGATATCTAAAATACTTAAATAAATATTTCACCATAGACTCAGTCGATATAATATTTAAAGGAGAAGAAATGGATTTTGTACCGTTCGTCAGAGGCCAAACATATATCTATGCATTTGACAACACAACAGAAGAGAATATAAAAGTAATAATGGGAATATCCGGAAAAGCAACGAAATTAGTAGCAACTTTTAGTTCAGAACCAGAAAGAAGCACAACTGAAATAGCCATGCTCCTAGGATTGTCACTAAAACTACAAGATACAACAAAACAAATAGTATCACTAATAGAAGATATAGGCATATACAACATAAGCTCATACAACATAAGGGAATATACAGGACTAGACATAGTCTCAATAAAACTCCCAATCTTGTCAACTTATCTAAGATCCCTGATACAACCTAGTTATTCTTTTTCGAGCAAAGATATAATCAAAGGGACTGAAATAACGAT
>JBKBIJ010000159.1:0-4109 GCA_046299455.1 Brevinematia bacterium
CCTGCATTAGCAATAAACTACATACTCAAAAAAGAAATTAACAAGTATGACAGAGATTTATTGTTTGCTTTCATAAGAGGTACATCAACATACCCAATAGGAAGTTGGGTAAAACTATCCAACAATTCAATAGGATTAGTTATTAACTTAAGCGAGAAGGATAAAACAAAACAAGTGATAAAAGCAGTTTCAAACCACGAATTCAAAAAGTTATCTTCCCCCGTGATAATAGATCTATCAGAAAGAAGCGACATAAAAATAGTAGAAGCGCTAAACCCTATAGATCTATCTGCAAAAATTGGTGACCTAAGAGAATACTATTTTGATTAAAGTTCTATTTCTTTAGTACTAGATACTACTTTAACTTTACCGCTTTTCTTCTTAGTAACTTTATTTGCTTCGATTTCTTCTTTAGATAATTTTCTAAAAACTTTTGAAACATCCGCAATTGGTTGTTCTTCAAGTGCAATCTCTATAACCTCGCTTACTTTTTTAACAGGAATTATCTCCATACCTTGTTTTTGCTCATTAGGTATCTCATCAAGATCTTTAATATTTTTTTCTGGAATTATAACTCTATTGATATTATATCTTTTAGCAGCTAGTATTTTTTCTCTTATTCCCCCAACAGGTAAGACTAACCCTCTAAGTGAAATTTCACCAGTCATAGCAATGTCATTCTTTACCTTTCTCTGTGTGAGTAAAGATACCATCGAAGTAAGTAAAGTTATACCTGCAGATGGTCCATCTTTAGGTATAGCTCCAGAAGGAATATGCACGTGAATATCGTATTCTCTAAATATGTAAGAAGGTATTCCTAAGCTATCTGAATTAAATTTTATGTAACTGAATGCTATAGAAGCAGATTCCTTCATAACATTCCCCAGAGAACCTGTTAAAACCAAATTACCTCTTCCCTTCATAGCAATAGCTTCTATGAAAAGAACTTCACCACCAACTGGTGTCCAAGCAAGCCCAATAGCAATACCCGGCATTTCCGTCATTTCTTTTACCTCTGGTAAAAACTTCTCAGGCCCCAAATACTCTCTAACTTTTTTTTCATCAACTACAATCTCTGCAACCTCTTTACTGATATCATTTTTTACTATACGTGTAGCAATCGACCTCATAATAGAACCAATATTTCTATCTAGTTCTCTAACACCCGCTTCTCTAGTATAATCATTTATTACCTTACTCAATGCACCATCAGTAATAACAATATTATACTCACCAAGTCCATTCTCGAGTTTCTGTTTAGGTATAAGATAGTTAATAGCTATCATCTTCTTTTCATGTTCAGTATAACCTGGTATAGATATCACTTCCATTCTATCCAATAATGGCCACGGTATAGTATTTAGAGAGTTTGCAGTAGCAATAAACATTACTCTGGAAAGATTATAAGGTATCTCTAGATAATGGTCACTAAAAGAACTGTTCTGCTCAGGATCCAAAACCTCAAGTAAAGCAGAAGCTGGGTCACCCCTAAAATCAGAAGCTAGTTTATCTATTTCATCAAGCATGAAAACAGGATTAGAAGAACCAGACTTTTTTATTCCTTGTATAATTCTACCAGGTAAAGCACCAACATAAGTTCTTCGATGTCCCCTTATCTCAGCTTCATCTCTAACACCACCTAACGAGATTCTAACAAATTTTCTACCTAAAGCCCTAGCAATAGATTTACCTAAAGACGTCTTGCCAACACCCGGAGGACCGTAAAAACACAATATAGGTCCTTTCACATTACCTCCTTTCAACTTCATAACAGATAAATACTCCAAGATCCTCCTCTTAACTTTATCCAAATCATAATGATCTTCATTCAGAACTTTTTCAGCATATTCTATATCAAGGTTATCCTCCGTACATTCATCCCATGGCAATTGAAGAATAAGATCAACATAATTTCTAACAACGGTATACTCTGGAGACATAACGGGAATTTTAGATAGCCGTTCTATCTGCTCCAAAGTAATTTTTTTAACTTCTTCACTCATCTTTTTTGATTCAAGTTTCTGCTTTAGTTCTAGAATATCTTTTTCTTGGTCGCTTAATTCACCAAGCTCTTTCTGTATAGCTTTTAGCTGTTGCCTCAAGAAGTATTCCTTCTGCGTTTTCTCAACATCACTTTTAACTTTCTCTTGAATTTCCTTACTCACTCTAGCAAACTCTAGTTCTTTACCAAGATAATTAATAACACTTTTAAGTAAATCTTTCAAAGAATCCTGCTCTAAAAGCTTCTGTTTCTCTTCGGTCGTGGCATTAATACCTGAAGCAACAAAGTAAGCAAGAAGATCTGGTTGTTCTATACTCTGAATCAAAGACTCCGCATCAGACGGCACATCAGAAATAAGCTTAACCAACGAAGTAGCCATGTCCTTTATCGTTTTAACATAAACATCAACTTCATCATCTTTAACAATCTCCATTCCAAGATATTCAACTCTGGCTTTAATAAATGGATCAGTCTCAACTATTTCTACTATCCTAAACCTCTTTATAGCTCTAATAACAACGTTAATAGTACCATCTGGAATTCTAAATATCTTGAATACACTTGCAATAACACCAACCTCATAAATATCACTAAGAACTGGATCCTCTACATCCTTCGATTTTTGAGCAATAAAACCAACTAATTTATCTTTAATTAAAGCAGATTCAATAGCATTCAAAGATTTTCTCCTACCAATAGACAGCGGAGTTATTATACCAGGAAATAAAACTAAATTTCTCAATGGTACTATAGGTATAACATCGGGAAAATTTTTCTTTTCATCATCTAAATCAACTTTATTTTGCTGGTCCATAAAATCTCCATCAAATGATCCATCCAAAAAATAAATTTTGTCACCCCCAAACATGTTCACTCTCCTACTTTAGTATAGTAATTGTAAGAACACCATCTTTTAAATCTGCCTTTATATTTTCTTCACTTACATCCCCAACTTCTATGACTTTCTCAAAATAACCATAACTAATTTCCATTTGATGTATTTTAACCCTATTTTCGTTATACATTTCTTTTCTAACACCAGAAATTTTGAGAAAACCATCCCTAAGAGTAATATCTATATCTTCTTTGCTAACACCTGGCAATTCTACAAGGATCATAAACTTATCTGTAAATTCATATATATCCACCATAGGAACCCAATGAACGTACGGCCTTATACTATAACCTGAAAAACCAAGTATCATTCTAATAAACTCACCACCTTTAGCCATAATAATCACCTTAATAATTATATCAAAAATTACATTAAAAAACAAAATAGAAGATGTTCCCAAAATACACTTTCAAAAAATCTAATTTCCTAAGTCTCTTCTCTCACATTCCTCCATAATCCATTCGGATAATTTGTCTTACGGTACCTAAAATTTAGAAGACATAACCTTGGTAAGAGAAAAAGTATTTGACTTCTATACAATAACGCAAGCAGAAAAGTAAATTAAACTGAATCTTTTATTTGCAATAACGTCATCAGTGATATTACATATATATCTTCTGCGGAACATCCTCTCGAAAGATCATTCACAGGTTTATTCAAACCAACCAATATTGGACCATAAGCTTGAACTTTACCTATCCTTTGGGCTATCTTATAACCTATATTTCCAGAATCAAGGTTAGGGAAAACAAAAACATTAGCTTTACCGGCAACTTTTGAACCTGGACATTTTATCTCAGCCACAGATGGAGATATAGCTGCATCGAATTGTAACTCACCATCAAACTCAAAGTCTACTTTTCTCTCTTTGAGTATCTTTACTGCTTCTTTAACCTTATCTACTGAAACCCCAGCACCACTACCATGAGTCGAATAAGAAAGAAGAGCAACCAAAGGATCAGAATCTAAAAACGTTCTACATGCTTTAGCTGAATTTATAGCTATATCAGCGAGCTGTTCAGGTGTAGGATCTACCACAATAGCACAATCAGAAAATATCATTTTACCCCTACTTCCAATATTCTCATCAGATGATATCATAACAAAAAAACTCGACACAGTTTTCACACCTTCCTTAGGTCTTACTATCCATATAGCAGATCTTATAACATCTGAAGTTGGACTCATACTACCAGAAACCATACCATCAGC
>JBKBIJ010000160.1:0-4098 GCA_046299455.1 Brevinematia bacterium
CAATGTAAGAATATTTTAGTTCCAACTCCACTGGTGATGGTAATTTCAGTCCATAATTCTCTGGTTAATATATAGTTTCATTCCTTTTCTAAGGAATTTAATTTCCCTATATATTCTTTACTTTTTTTGAAAGATCTTCATAAAAAATATTTTTATTGAAACTTGTAACCTACGCCTCTGACTACTATTATTCTGTCTCCATGTTTACCTAACTTCTTTTTAATTTTACTTATATGTACATCTAAAGCTCTTGAGTCTTCTGAAACTTCATCGATGTCTTCCCATATAGAGGAAAATATTTTTTCTTTGCTTAAAACAATACCAATATTGTTTACTAAAAGTTTGAGTATTTCAAACTCTTTCTTGGTTAAGTGTACATTGGTTCCATCTACCTTTACTTCAAAACTATCAAAGTCTATTTCTAAACCGTTACTTTCAAACTTTTCACGTTTGGTAGTTGGTTTATTTTCATATCTTCTTAGTATACTCTTTATTCTTGCAATAAGTTCTCTTATGCTAAAGGGCTTTGTAATGTAATCGTCAGATCCTAGTTCTAGTAGTAGTACTTTGTCGATTTCACTTGACTTTGCTGTTAAGATTATTACGGGAATATCAGAAAATTTGTCGTTTCTCTTTAGCCATTTCAGAATTTCAGCTCCATCGCCGTCTTGAAGCATCAGATCTAGAATTATTAAGTCAGGTTTTTCCATTTTTATTTTCTCTATTCCGAATTTGATGCTCATCGCTACGCCAACTTCAAATCCTTCTTGCTCTAAAGGTTTCTTAGTCAGATTGATTATGTCTACGTCATCTTCTATCATTAAAATGTATTTCTTCATACTTTTTATATTTTCTATAATTCGAAGTAAAATTCAAAAGTTAGCATTATACTATTTCAATTCAAATACTATGAAAGATATATCATCAACCTGATATTCATCTTCGGAAAATGAAGTTAAATCTTCAGATAGATATGAATATACTTCGTCTATATTTTCGTATGAATTCAATATTGCTTCTATTCTCTTGTCACCGTATTCTATGCCTTCATTGTTCTTTATATCAGTTACTCCATCGGTAAACAAAAATGCTTTTAAGCCTAAGAAAATTATTTCATCGTAGTTTATCATTTCTGAAGATAATTCTGTTATTCCTATTGGTATATTTAGTGATTTTTTTATCATCATTTCGTTTCTGTTGAAGATATATGTTGGTTGATGTCCCATATTGAATATGATTAAAGTTTTTGATCTATTGTCAACTAAGCATATGGTTAGCGTTAAATACTTCTCGTAGTTGAAGTAATATATCATGATTTTGTTTAGATCTATTATAAGCTTTTTTATATTGTCTGCTGTGAGTTTCGAACTTGACATTGATATAACATCATTAAAAAATAGACTCATCATACTAGTTACAATAGATGCTGATGTGCCTTTGCCTGATACATCAGCAATAACAACTATTGATTGTGAATCATTTAGATCTTCTACAAAGATAAAATCTCCTCCAGCGTTTAGTGAAGGGATTGTAAATGTTCTAAAATTTATGATATTACTGCTATGTATGGATTTGTCTATGATCATATTTTGCAATCTTCCAGTTTCTCTAGAATCTTCCTCTATGATTTTCAGTAAGACGGAATGTAGTATTTCTGAATTCGTTGCACCATATATAGAGTTTTTATTTGCGATTACTAATTTGGTTCTCTTTTTTGATAGTTTTGGCAATATAGATCTTACAGGTTTATTTTCATCAACAGTTATAAAGTTGGGGGTAAACCTCTGTGCCAATTTGATTATTGGTTTGTTCCCATAAATATAGTATCCAAATTTCATCGATATCACATTCAGAATCTCTTTACTTTCAATTACGTTTACTACCTGACCTTCACTATTGGATACTATTACGAATTCTATTTCGTCATCTTTTATAAGCTCGTTAACAACTTCATATGTTTTTACGTTTTCGTTGACTAATATTGACTTTCTTGATGCTACTCCAATGATATTTGTTGGAAATTTCTTGTTAGGTGTTAAGATTTTTATTTCCTCTGATTCTACCATTTTGGCCTCCTATTGACCAAAATAAATTTGTTCTAGTACTTTAAGTACATCCTTTATGTGTACTATTCCAATTGGTTCAAACATGTCGTTTAAAACTATTATTGTTGATATACCTTTTTCCTTCATTATTTTAACTATTTTTACTATATCTGTATCTTCTTTTATGTAGATTATTTCTCTATTCCTAGATATTTCTGAAATTTTCATCGATTGGTAATCTTTGTAGTCTAGAAATATTATCTTTAGCAAATCTGTTGCTGAAATTATATCTTTTACTTTTTTGTTTTCGTCTACGACTACTATTGAGTGTACTTTTTTTCTTAGTATCTTATCTATTGCTAAGAATAGGTTAAAGTCCTCTTTACATACAAAAAAATCTGTTGTCATTATATCTTTGGCTTTTACATATGTTATATTTTTTAGAACCATAATTTCCCTCACTTATAAAAGTTTATAAAATTTTCTAATTTTTGAGTAAAGATTTCTTTAAATTACCTTAAAAAGTATGTAAATGCTTTTTTTAGCAGTGTTATAATAGTTTGTACTTTTAAGAGATATGATATTCCTAAGATCATTGCAAAAGATAAAAGTATTTTAGTTGACACGAGTAAAAATGAAGCAATGTAGCTATCGTATGCTGAAAGTATTGTAAATGCTGACTTTACAAAAACTGTACATCCTACTGATATTATGGATATTTTTGTTACTTCAGTTAGTATTTCTTTCTTTTTATGGATGTTTTTGTTTTCAATTATGAATATGTGTAAAGTTGAAATTAGATTACTTACAAAAAATGAAATAGGTATTCCTAAATAGGATCTTAGAGTAAAGAATATGATAATATTCGATAGTATGTTTGTTGTTAGTGTGATGATGGAATTTATAAGTGGAATGGAAACTTTTCCTCTTGAGAAGCTTATCTTAGTTAGAACTGAGTTTAGTGATATGAAGTATGTTGATAATGCGTATATTGAGAATAATTCTTGAGTTAATTTCAAAGCAGAAACAGAATATTTACCTTCACTTCCAAGTATTATACCAGATATGTCTCTATATACTGCTCTCACGATGTCGTCGTTTAGCAAAACCAATATTACAGTTATGGGTATTATAAAAGCATTCAACATTCTTACACTTTCATTTGATAATTTTCTAAAACCGCTTATATTGTTTTTTGAGTATAACTCTGATAACGAATTTAATCCAACTGTAGATACTGCAACTGAAAACATTCCTATAGGGACTTGGACCAGGATATAGGCGTTAGTCATTGCTGCAACAACACCATCAAAAAAAGAACCAAAGAATCTCGATACAATACCATTTAATTGGATTATCAGAGATAGTATTATAACTGAAAAAAATCCTAGTACAAACTTTTTTGTGTACTCGTCGATTTTAAATAGTTCACTTAGTCTTATCTCTAAATTTTCGTTTTCGCTTCTTCTCACAAAAAACATAATTTGGAATACCAGCATACCAATTGATCCTGTAACAACAGCCCATGATAATGAGGCTACTCCTTTGAAGTTAAAGAGTATTATTGTTGCTATTGTTAGTATGTTTGCTATCACTGGAGCAAAAGCGAAACCTATAAAATTCTTGTACTTTGCTATCTGTAATGCTGCTAGAAAAGATTGTAACGAAATTATTAGTACAACTGAAGACATTACTGTTATAAAGGTTGCAGTTTCAGATATCTTTTTTTCATCAAACCCTGGGAAGACGATCCTAGCCAGATAATGTGATGTAAGAGCGAGAATTGTGGTAAAGAATAACGACAAAATTGATGTAAAAAGAAAAGATTTTACTACAAAATATTTTACATACAATTTGTTCTCCTCATAACATTTTTTGTATAAAGGTATTAATATATTATTTATTGCTCCTTCTCCTACGAATATTCTAAAAGTGTTAATAATCTGGAATGCACCCCAAAAAGTATCGATTAAACCGAAATAAAAATTTATAAAGATGTTCTTGAATAACCCTAGTATTCTTGATAAAAACGTACCTAAAGTGTTTGAAAATA
>JBKBIJ010000161.1:0-4060 GCA_046299455.1 Brevinematia bacterium
CATCAGATCACCTTGATCGCCATTGTAATAACTACAATGTATAGTATTATTTTGATCTATCTTTATATCAGACCAAAGTCCATTCAAAAGATAAGAATCAACAACCTCTGTAACCCAATTAACTCCATCCTTATATGCATGTTTTAACTTTCCAATTCCATAATCAAAATAAAGGATATGCGGTGAAAAAGTAGAATCAACGTCAATACTTGGTTGAGCATCTTTTATAGTGGGATGAAAAGACAAGTTTGTTACTACATCTTCCACTACCCAGCTTAAACCATAATTAGTAGACTTTGCATACTTTATCTTACCATTAGCCTGATCGGAGTAAACAATATGTATAGCCAAATTAGAGTCAACTTTTACATCCATTAAAGGTGGATTCACAGTATCTGCACCAACCAAAGTAATAGTATCTACTCTATTGTTCGTTACGCGAACAAGGTCAGTACCATTGTTTGTAAATACGGTTACCCATATCCCAGTCATTTTAGGAGGAGCATACACAATAGCAACTAAATTACCTCTAGCATCTATTGCGTTTCCTTTTCCCACAACTTCACCACTCGGTGTAGGACTAGAAATAAATGGATAAAACTTATAACTTCCAGAAACATCAGAAGCAAGGACATTCGAAGCCCAACTGTTACCAGATCTCGCACTTTGAACAAAATAAATTTTATTACTGTAAGCTTTATAACGAGCGTAACCATCAGCACTTGATGGAGGTGAAAAATTTACCATCTCCCATACATCAAGCCAATTGGAATTTATACTTAGTATACCATTAACTTCAATCATAACATATCCTGACCTAGCTCCAGACGGTAAAGTATCATTCAAATTAGTTAGCCCACCAGTTACAGTGTTAGTAGCCCCTTTGTAGATAATTCTAACATTTCCTGTTCCGAAATTCTCTCCCGTTACAACCAAGTTTCCTCCTATCCATAGAGTATCCGCTGAAAGAGAAGAAATATAAGGTCTTACAACTATGCTCATATTAACATTTGTCTTGTTACCTGCATAATCTATAGCCTCAACAACTATATCTACATAACCTACAGGTAAAGTTGTTGTATCCCAATTCGTAGACCAATTTGTTCCTTGAATACTAACTATAGCAGGATTCCAAGAAGGGAGAGCAACGCCATTAGTTTTGATATATACATATACATTACTTATACCTATGTTATCTGATACTTTACCACTTATAGTAACAGTGCCATGATAAGAGACATTATTAGTAGGAGAAACCACACTTAATGTAGGTGGTGTATAATCTACAATAACTGGTATCGATTTAACTGCATAAGAATTATTGCTAGCTATGGCTTTTACTGTGATTAGCTGAAGCCCCTCAGAAAAACTCGTGGTACTAAGCAGATGAGAAAAATCATTCGTATACCCATCACTAGAAATATTGTTGGTAGTAGCTATAACAAAGTCTCCATTACCCATTTTTAACTCAACATTTTTAATTCCATAAGGAGACTTAACAGATCTACCTTCAACAACAACATTTGAAGAAACATATTGGCCAGGCAAAGGATTAGATACATAAAGTTCAGGAATATCATTTGAAACAATAAACCAATTTGTAACAACGTTTGTAAAGAAAACTTTATCTACAACCATAGAAACAACTTCATTTGTTACCCCATTATCCTGACCGGTGAGATCCCATTCATGTAAAAGGTAGAGCTTACTATTCATAGAAATGTTAGACTCATTTGTAAATAATGAACCGTTAGTATAAATTGCAAATGATAGTAAAGAAACAGTGTCTGTTACAAAAACTTGAAGGCTTATCAATCCACCATAACTCTCAAAGTTTTGAATATTCAATATAGAAACAAAAGGTAAATTATTATCTATATAGATATTAGTTGTATAGTAAGTATATCCTCCCAAATCATCAACTGCTCTTATTGAAAGTGTATGTACTCCATCAGAGTATGAAGTACTATCAAAACTAAACTGCCAGTTTGTAGAAGTTACCTCTGCATTACTTACAAACTTTACTTCTCCACTACTATCTATTCTATAGTAAATATCCTTAACACCTCCTTCATCGTAAGAAATACCACTTACATTCACTGTTCCTCTAACATAAACTTGTTGACCTGCAACTGAACTAACAACAACATTTGACGTTCTTGCGGGATTCTCATTTACATACACAACATAGGTTGTATTAGCTACATTACCAGAACTATCATACGCAATAAACTCAATAATCCTTTCACCTTCACCACTAAGATTTGTAATGAATCTCTTATAGATATAAGACTCAGCAGAAGGAACAATATTAGAAACTATCACTTGACCATCTACCTTGACTATAAACTCATTAACAACATAATTATCTCTAGCAACCGCATCTATAACAAAATTTGTACCTACAGTAGATCCATTGGTAGGGGAATTTATTTGTATAACAGGTAACGTTTTATCAACTGTGAAAAGAACTCTACTAGACTTCACTTTATTATCGAGATCCTTAACTGTAACATACATTTCATTGTTACCTTCATTCAAATTTACAGTATGAATGTTTGTATACCAAAAGTAATTTGTACCAATATTCGAAACAGAAACACGCCAAAATGTAGTATTATCAAACGTAATAGTAACTTCTTTTATTCCAGTATCATCGTTTGCCGTACCATAAAACTCATAAGAAGCGTTTCTGAGAAATGCTCCATTTGTTGGGAAAACAACAAAAACAGAGGGATATGTCTTATCAACATAAGTTGAAACAGAATTCGTAACAGACAAACCAGAATGCGAATTCACAATTACAGTAAATACCACTTCATCCCCTGATGAAAGAGGATTAGAATCAAATGAATAGCTATAATTCTGATTTATCGGTACAGAAAACACAGAATACAGAGAACCATTTGTATTAACAACAAGTATAATATTACTTACGAAAAGAGGGTTATTTACTAAAACTAATCCTTGAAGTGTTTCAACTCCACTTATTGCTTGATTTTGAACTGGATAAAGTATTACATTCGATAGATAGTTATTTATGTAAAATGTGCGATACACTATAGAAACAACTGATGATATGTCTTTAGCCTTAATGTAAAGATTATAAGCTCCATCACTATAATTGGTTGTGTTAATGTTAAAAGAAAAATTATAATTCTTCACACTAGAATTAGAAACAAGAACATTCCAAACAACTCCGTCCAAACTCCACTCTACAGAATAAATTCCACTATCATCAGAAATAGACCCACTTACAACTATTTCACCTTTAGCAAAAGCATTACTAACAGGAGAAGCAATCGAAATAACAGGACCACCAGTATCAACAATAATATTAACAGAAGCTTCACTTTCATTTCCTACATTATCTATAGCCTTAACATGTATCTTATGGTTACCAGGTACCGATAAACTAAAAGTATACTGAAACTCCTTCGTCGAACCGAGAGAAATCTTATCATCATTATCTAACCAAATGATAACATCTTTTACTTTGTCATTATCGCTTACGAATCCAGACACTAGAACAACTCCAGGAGAATAAATAGAACCATCTTTAGGTGTAGATATAACGATTTTTGGTGGTTCATTATCTTCACCACCTATACCAACGAAAAGTGAGCAAGACGATATAAAAAGTATACTAAGCAAAGATAAAAAATTTATAGCTTTCCTCATACACATCACCTCCACATCTAAAAACTATACCTTAATTGAAATGAAAATTTAGGTATAATACTTTCACCTGAAAGATAAAGATAAATGTTAACCAAAGGAACAATATACTGAAACCGCTTGAAAACTCCCTCACATCCAACTACCGCTCCAACATACTGTGTACCAGAACCAAAGAAAAAGACCCCATTTAATCCAACAACTACATTAAGCTTCGCAAAATCAATATCAAACCAAACGGGTATTGTCTCGGCTTTTAAGCTAAGAGATACACCATAATCAACATATGGTTGCATGGTATAACCTATACCACCACCTATACCAAATATAGGGTTCATCCTCCAAATAAGCCCACCGTTTACCAATACCCCTCCTCCAAATT
>JBKBIJ010000162.1:0-4053 GCA_046299455.1 Brevinematia bacterium
TGAGAGTCTTAGAAGTTTATATAAATTTTGAAACAATACTACTTTTTAAAAGCAAAAGATATGTAAACAAACAGATAAAGTGGGCTAGTAGAATATATCTTATTAAGAAAAGTTTTCGTAAAGTATTTTTATTCCTACAATTTCTAAAGGTAGTTTTCTTTAAGCGCTAGACTCTTTTTAAGAGTTTATCAAATTTTTTAGATGTATTCTAACTCCTTTTAAGTAAGGTGAATAACATTTTTCTTTCTAAGAAGGGAATATTTAATTAGGTTATATCAAAAGTACCATCAAATTTGTTAGGTATTTTGTGTACCTTTAGGTAGGAAAGTAACATTTTGAGACACCTCAGTAGATTTTTTTAGTTTTGTATTTTATATTTATTAAATCGTATATGGAGATAAGCGTAATTGTGGCATTTTTTGCAGGAGTTTTATCATTTCTTTCGCCTTGTATTTTACCTCTTGTTTTACCTTATATTTCTTTCATCTCGGGCATATCAGTTTACGAAATAAAACTAGGCAAAATTGATGTTAGGAGTAGAAGTAAAATAGTTTTATCTACTCTTTACTTTATAATTGGGTTTACTCTGGTTTTTATACTATTTGGTATAGTAGCTGGGTATATAGGAGGGGTTCTTATTTCTGTAAAGGATTTACTTAGTAGGATTGCTGGATTGGTATTTATAGCCTTTGGTGTCCATTTATTAGGGATATTTAGAATACCTTTTCTGGATTACGAAAAGAGGTTTAATATTTCTGTTTCTGGTGGAAATTTTGTGACGTCTATGGGTATTGGAATGGCATTTGGTTTTGGTTGGACGCCATGTATAGGACCTATACTTGGGGGTATACTAGGAATTGCTTTTTATAGTGCTAATACTTGGTATGGTGCGTTACTTTTGGCTACGTATTCTTTAGGATTATCCATTCCGTTTTTTATTGTATCGATATTTGTGAACTCAGCGTTAATGATATTATCGAAGCTTAAAAAGCTAGTTAAGTTGGTAGAAATAGTAAGTGGCATAATACTCATATTGATAGGTATAGTATTACTAACAGGTAATTTAGGTTTATTAGCAAACTATATTTTAGAGTTGTTTCCTTTTTTGTTGAACTTAGGTTAGGGGTAAACTTCTTTTTTAGAAGAGTACCCCACATTTTTTATAGTGAATTATACTGTGAGAGAATAGCGTCTTCTAGTTCTTTTCTGAAGTCGGATGTAATTGGGTGGGCTATGTCTTTGTTTTGATCGCCTACTCTTCTAGAAGGCATAGAAATAAACAATCTTCCTTTGCCTTCAACAATTTTGATGTTATGGACAACGAATTGTCCATCAAAAGTGACGGAAGCTATACCCTTAACTCTGCTGGGTTTCCTTCCATCACTAGAAATCTTTTTGATCTTGACATCAGTAACTTTCATACAAACCTCCAAGAAGTTAGATAAATATCACTGGATTCTCAACGAACCTAGTAACAAAAATTTTATAATCTTTATCAAGTTTATTAATTTCATTTCTAATGTTTTGGGTGTCTAATCTACTTTCAAATATACCATAGACACACGAGCCACTACCACTCATTGAAGCAAACATTGCACCCCTCGAATATAATTCATTCTTTATTTCTACAACTGGGCTAATTATAAAGAGTTCGAAGATGTTTTTCAACATTTCTTTCAAGTCTTGCATTTTTAACTCGTTTTGAATAAGTTCTTTTGCTATTTTGAAAGCCCATCTTTCAGTTGAATATAACTTGTTGTTGGATATAAATTCATATGCTTTTTTGGTAGAAGAACACAAGTTTGGATATACTACTACTAGTAGTGTTTTGGAAAATCTTTTGATAAGTTTATTTATGGGTGTAATTTTTTCTCCTTTACCTTGTACAATGCATCCACCTCTACTTAAGAAGAACGGAATATCAGAACCAACTAAGTGTGCGTTTGATATAATATATTTTTTGCTTTTTCTGTTTATAATCTTGTTTTTTTCGAGGAAGTCTATTAGAGATAGTAGTACTCCTCCTGCATTGCTACTGCTTCCACCTAATCCTCCACCAATAGGTATGTTTTTTTGCACGTTTATGTCAAATCCTATGTTTATTCCTAGTGTTTCTTCTACAAAATTGACAATTTTCCAAATCGTATTTTCTTTGTCGTTTGGTATTTCTACATTTTTCGAAAATACTCTCGGGTTCAAATTAATTTTCAAGTTTTTCGTTTTTTCTTTGAGATAAAATTTACATTCTAATTTATCGAATATACCTATGGGTATGATTATGCTTTCTATTTCGTGGTACCCATCTGGAAGCTTTCCGATTACTGTAAGACCTAGATTTATTTTAGCTGATGTTAATAGATTGTATTTCATGTTAGTGTTTTTAACATAGCTATTTCATCGCAGGAGTTAAGTTTTGGGCATAGTATGCAATCAGACCATACTTTTTCGGGAAATATTTCTTTTTTGACTGTTTCAAATCCTAATTTTTTGAAAAATTCTTCGCTTCGTGTGAGAACGAAAATCCTTTTTATTCCTATTTCTTTGGCTATATTCATTCCTTCTTTAACTAGCATTTTACCTATTCCTTTTCCTTGGAATTTTTCTTCTATTGCTAATGTTCTGAACTCTGCCATTTCCTTACTATAGATTTTTATGGCCATGCAACCTATTATTTCTCCATCTAATTCTGCTACTATGAAGTTCCTTATGTGGTCAAGTATATCGTCATGGGTTCTTGGTAACAAATTGCCTTTTTCAACGTATGGTTTTATCAAGTTATAGATACCTTCAACATCATCGATTTTAGCTTCTCTAATTTTTATTGTGTTTTGGTTATTTTTCATTGTTTACCAAACTTTGATTTCTTTCCAAAGTCTTGCACACATCGATGCTAGTTCTCTTACTCTAGATATATAGTTAGCTCTTTCGGTTACACTTATTGCGTTTCTAGCATCGAGTACGTTGAATATATGTGAGCATTTCATTACTAGGTCGTATGCTGGAAATATTAACTTATTCTCTATAAGCCTTTTTGCTTCAGCTTCGAATTTATTGAATATATCGAAGTATAGTTTTGTATCTGCTAGCTCAAAATTGTATACAGAGTTTTCATACTCAAAGTATTTTTGTAAGTCTCCGTACTTTATGTCCTTGTTCCATTGTAATTCGAAGACATTGTCGACATCTTGAAGGTACATTGTTATTCTTTCAGTTCCGTAAGTAATTTCTACTGGTATTGGATCTAGGTCAATTCCTCCTACTGCTTGGAAATATGTAAATTGTGTTATTTCCATCCCGTCTAGCCAAACTTCCCACCCAAGTCCCCATGCACCGAGTGTAGGTGATTCCCAGTCATCATGTACGAATCTTATATCATGTTCCTTAGTAACTATCCCCAAGTTTTCAAGGCTTTCCAAATACATCTCTTGTATGTCTATAGGAGAAGGTTTCATTATAACTTGAAATTGATAGTAGAATCCAAGTCTGTTGGGGTTTTGCCCATATCTACCATCGGTAGGTCTTCTACAAGGTTCAACGTATGCGACATTCCATGGTTTTTCTCCTATGACCCTAAGAAAGGTATCAGGATTAAATGTTCCAGCTCCTACTTCTATATCCCATCCTTCTCTTATTATACATCCTTTTCGAGACCAGAATTCCTTTAATTTCATTAGTACATCTTGGAAATACATAAATTTCCCCAATACAGCTATATATGATATAGTAAACCTTTTTATCTATCAAATTTATTGGAGAGGTATCAAAAATCTATAAATACTCTTAGAAGGATAGGTATGGATATATTCTTCGCTTTTAAAGTAGATGAGGTTTATAATCTCTTTTCTATCCTCCACATAGTATGGTTATAATATTATTGCATATTTCATTCAATATCTTAGTTCGTATTTAATTTAAGTATAAGATTTATGATATAAAATTAATGCTTCTATAAGTAATATCTATTTTATACGTTGGGTGAGAAATTAGGTATCATCAAACAAACTTCCTATAAAAGCTATATCCAACAGCATAAGCATATGCATACACAAGCAC
>JBKBIJ010000163.1:0-4038 GCA_046299455.1 Brevinematia bacterium
TATATATCATTTCATATTATTTTATCACAGCTAATGTTTTTCCAAACTCCTTCTATCTAATGAGCTTGTCTTACATCTTTTTTGTTAGCTTTTCAAACATTCTTCATGATGGTATAATTATAATACCCTGCATGTGACATTGTGAAATAATTGTGCAATAAATTAAAAAGGGGGGATTTAACGTTGAAAATCGGTTTTAGATTAGTGATTATTATGGTTTTAGCTGGACTTATAACAACATTTATCGTTTCCTGGGGAATCGAGCTCTATAAATACAAAAACCGGCTGATACCAATAGATGAAGTTATTCGAATATCAGCATATCTTGAAAGACTCGTTAGTGAAATTTACCCTGATAAGGTAGATAGTCAAGCTTTTATGAAATTTAAAGAAGAACTTGATAAAATTTCAAAGGCAAAAATTAAGAAAATGTTACCTATAGAGGCATTCAAATTACTACAACCAGCTCTCAGCCATTTGAACGATCAAAATCTTAGAATATATGTACCAAACGAACCTACCTACAGTGTACTACCGTTCACTGTGAAGTTAATCGATAAAAAAGCAATTGTAACTTCTACAGCAAGTGAAAAAATACCTTTAGGTTGTGAAATTATAGAAATTAATGGATTAAAAATTAACGATTTAATTGACTCACTTTTAAAATATACTTGTGGAAAAAGTTACGAAATTCGAGAACAACAGCTTAGCTATATTATTCAGCTGTCACCAGAATTACTTTGGAAAAAACACAGATTCGTATGGATTTTCTACAACCAACAGGAGTACGATATTAAGTATGTTAAAGATAACAAGATTTACAACGAAAAAGTCAAAACAATGACTTTGCTAAATTACCCCAAGATGAGTACAAAGTTTAAATCTCTACAAGAAGATCCTCCTTACAGTTTTGAAAGAAAAGGTAAAATTGGAATATTAAAGATTCGGAACTTCTCCCTTACGGGAATCACTTACAATAGATTCAGGGAGTTTTTAAATGACTTATTTGTCTACAACAGAGATCTGGAAAAAATAATCCTCGACATTCGTGGTTCATCTGTGAGAGATTTTACAATATTTAAAGAAATTTACGAACATTTTCTGGAAAAACCTATAGAGATAAAGAGAAGTATTTCGTTTATAAACACGGCTTATAATTTAAAATTATTTGAAAAATACGGTGTTGAATACAAAACAACAACAAATGAACAATTAAATATAGAGTACCCTATTAAGTTTAATCCGAGAGAACCTTATTCGACAGCAGAGCTCTGGGTGTTATTTGATAAATATACAACAAACGCTGCTCTAGATTTTGCTTATATATTTAAGAAAATTTACACCGGGAGGACTATAGGTGAAAGAACTTTGACAAAAGTAAACCAAACAACAGATGTTGTCTTTCAATACTTTGACACACTAAAGACAGTAATTACTTATCCAAGTGCCAAATGGAATGAAATTAGTGCGGAAGATAATTTTACCCCTGATAAGAATATTACAATAACATTAGATGATAGGTTAAAATATTTGTTTGGAGAAGATCCTGTTTTGGAGAACGTAATTCAGATGTTAAATAACTTTTGATCTTATGAACCACTCATAATAGTCGATCTTTATTTCTACTTAATTTTCAAAAAAATAAAAAACGGTCTCAATAAGACCGTTTTTTGTTCGTTATTTTTAGAATTTTTAATATTTTTAACTTGCAGTTACTCAGTTATATTTCATCTATCAATTCTCTAAAAACTTGCAATATAATTGGATCAAAGTGTTCCGGTTTAACTCTTCCATCACCTTCAAAAATAATTCTTAATGCTTCTTCTTTTGAGTACGCTTTTTTATATGGTCTTTCAGATGTAAGTGCGTCATAAACATCTGCAATTTTTACAATTCTTGCTTCTATAGGAATTTCTTCTCCTTTTAGACCGTAAGGATACCCACTTCCATCAAAATTTTCGTGGTGATAAACTGCTATGTTTAATGCTACTTTAAATCTGGGATGATTAAGTATTTTTTTAGCATAAACAGTATGTTTCTTCATCTCCTCCCACTCTTCAGGTGACAAACTACCCGGTTTGTTAAGAATTTCTTGTGAAATAAAGACTTTTCCTATATCGTGGAGAACGGAATAATAAATTATTTCTTCCCTAAACTTATTATCTCTAACAATCCGTTCAGAAATCTTTTCTACAATGTACCTAACCCTTGTAAGGTGCTTTCCTGTAATTTCCTCAAATCCTTCAACAATGTATGCTAGTTTCAAAGAAAAATCGTAAAAAGCTTCTTGGATTTCTTTACTTAGTTGTTCTATCTCTCTGTAACTTGTTTCCAACTCCTCATTTGTGGCTGTTATTTCTTGAATGGTTGAACTTATTGTTTCAGATAAATTTTTAAATGTTTCTAATACATCTTGAAATTCCTTAATTTGACTACTGAAATTACTACTTATATATCCATTCTCTCCGAATTCATTTATATTCTTTCCTATTTTTGTTAATTCCCCTGTAAGAACTTTTGAAAGTCTTTTGAAATAAACAACATTTGTAAATATCAATAAGATCGATAAAATAAAGAATAATTCAACAAATAGATAAAGACGGTGAAAATTTGTTCTCACAAATATTGTATAAACGTCGCTAGCTCTGTACTTGTCATTTTCTAGTTTTACCTCCAACCAATGATCACTCTTATAAAGTTTTTTATATCCTTTCACTGGTGTTTTGGGTGGATTATCAAATACTTGAGATATAACATTTTTGCCAAACAAAATGCTAACTTGCTCTATAAATATTGAAAAATTTTTAATCGTTAATAAATCTTCTTCGTAAAATTTTGGATTAATTAGTAAACCGATTTCGAGGATATCACCATTACTAAGTCTCTTATAAGCATAAATACGTTTCTGACCTGTTAGAGATTCTGCTGCAGAGAGGTGTAAAAAGTATCTATCTTCCGAGAGTTTTTCCGTTAAAGTTTTCCAAAAACTCTTGAACTGGGAGAGGTCCAACCCTAGATCTGTTGCATAACTTGTTTCGTATATTTTACCATTTTTATCTATCAAATAATAGTCAATTTTTGAAAATTCTTCAGAAAGCATTTTTTTGGTAAAATTCTCAAATATCTCTGTAAATTCATCCTTTCTCTCTAAGCTTTTCTCTAAAATGTCTAATAAGTTATAAATATCTTTTTCATAGCATCTACCCAGTAATTCTATTTTCTCATTTATGATCGAAAACATACTGATTACTCTAACAGGAAAACTTTTGAGTACCCTTTTTTCAATAGTTTTGTAAGCATAGATAGTGATAAACATAAAAATAAGAAGTGTAAGTAAAACAACAAGAAACTCTCGTTTGAAATAAAAGTTTATCAAAAACTTCTTAAGTGTAAAATTTTTTTCATAGCCTTTTTTTATGCCCAATTAAAACACCCCTTAAATTCCCTTAATCTCTTTATGAATTTTACACTTTTTTTATTATATCATAAAAAAACAAATGAGTAACCGCAAATTTTTAAAATTCCTATACTTAGATTAAGGTAGAATTATAATTAAACTTTGCGGCTACTCATTCTGATTAGATAAAATATCTTTTTATGAAAGGTAGGAATAAGAAATTAGGAAAAAACTTAAAACATTACTAGTAAAAGTACTTTAAAATTTGAATAACTTGATTTTATTAATCAATTCAGCTACTACGTCTTCTAATATTTGGCTCTGGGATGTTACCTCTTTTGATGAATTTTCGACTTCAACAATAGATTCCTTTGTACTCTCCATATCTGAAACTTGACTTGTCAACGTTCTTGCAGAAGACTCTACTGCACTTGCGATTTCTTCTGCTGCGGCACTTTGTTCTTGTGATGCTGCAGCCATTGCTTCTATCATCGATGTCATTGTTCGTATCTGTTCTTGTATCACTTTAAACTCTGCTTTGACATTTTCCGCAAGTTTTGATGAATGTGCTATCGATTCAACTGTTTTATCAGTTTTTTCGTTTACATTAACTGCTAGGTCCCTTATTGTACCCAGTATCT
>JBKBIJ010000164.1:0-3944 GCA_046299455.1 Brevinematia bacterium
TAGGTGAAATTGTCTAAATAACTTTTAAGAAGGAACAAGAAAAAGTTCAAGAAATTATGATTTTTAACATAACCTCATCTTTTTAAGTTACGGTGTCTAAGAAATGTCAATTTCCCATTATTGTATATCCTCTAAAAAGTAGTCTTTAGTTTGAAGAAGCTACTCTTACTTATAAGGATGAAACAAAAGTACCATAAAGAATAATTGTTCGAATGATTTGTAGGAAAAAAGGAAGATTCGCAAAAATGCTTTCTTGTTTAAATGTGAATATGTAAAAAATATTACTAAGAAATTCTCCTAACTCCTTAGAATAGAGCTTTTCGGTACAACAAATTATATCATTTTAAAATTATAATCACCATAATAAGAGTATCTGACTTAACAAGTCTTAATGAAGGACTCTTAAATAAATCACCTCCCAAAATTACCTTTTTTAGAAGTTATAGAATAAAAGTATCTCACAAAGGAACTTAAGTAAGTTGTGAAAAGGAGTGTAAAAAGAAAAATCTGAGAGAAACTATCCTTCCTTTAGAATTTATTGAACATAAATACAATTAAGAAAACTCTTCCAAATAGCTTCTAGAAAAAATAGGTTAAAGAAAGAAGATTAGAGTTATAACACAACTTTCGCATGTTGAATGTAGATAAGCTTTATTGTTTACTCGCCAAATCAGTTTTTAGCAACTCTTTGCAAATTGTAATTACTACTTTCCTAAGAGTTTAAACTACTAAAGCCACTACTCCAATAAACTACTTCTTTAGAAGTTGTAAAACTAAATACCACAATAAAACTTACCAGAATAGATTGTAGAGGAATGTAAAGTCTATAACTTCAAAAAACTATTATCCTTTAGAAAGTATTTAACAGAAATATCATACATAATAGAGCTTACTTAGATAGCCCCTAGACTAGGATCAAAAAATTACCATTCTTAAGAAGTCATGGAATAGTAATATCATAACATTACTTATCTGAATAAGTTGTAGGGGGATATAGAATAAATTAGAAAAGATCTAATTCTAAAAGAAATTAGAATTCCTAATAAATTCCTAATAAGTAGTGTTCAAAAATAAATCTAAAAAATTACATAAGTACTTAAGAAAGTCTGTGACTCAAAAAACTACTCTATAAGTTACATAATAAAAGTACTAATTGTACAAATAAGCTTTAAAGAATAACTGAAAAAAAGAATCACAAAAAACAAGTTTATCAGGTTAAAACTCCATTCTATTAATGATATAAGGATATTATACTAGTAACTAGAAAGTATGTACAAATGCATTTTTACTGAATTCTCAAACTTTTATGGAAAAAACAAAAAAGTATTATATAAAATACTTAGCAATTGTATGATTGAAAAAGAATTGAAAGAGAGAATATGGGCATCTATTCTTATTTCACCAATAATAATATTGGTTGCAATACCAACAACAAACCTACCCATATACATAGGCTTTATTTATTTATTTTTTGTCTTACTAGCAACTTTAATATTTCTTGAAACAGTAAAATTATTTGAGAGAAAAAATTTCTATATACCTAAATTAAAAAAAGTAATATTCATAACATTTATTATACTCTCAATCTTGGTTCTGTCATCACTAAGTTTAGTAGGGAAGCTTCCAATAAAACCAGATCAAAAACAATTATCATTTCTAGATATAGGATCAATATTTAGTATATTTTCCGTACTAACGATAACAACATTACTTCTAAATTTATCAATATCATCTCTAAACATATATAAGCACAATTATTTTGAAGTTGATACAATATTTTTCACGATATCTTTTTATTTATCTATATGCATATCATCAATGCTTATATTAAAACTAATAGATGTAGACACAAAAACATTTTTTTTAGCGTTCGTATTAGGAGTAGGATGGTTTTCTGAAGCAGGTGGATTAATAATAGGCAAACTAATGGGAAGAATAAAACTTTCATTTCTATCAAGTCCTAACAAAACCCTTGAAGGTACTATTGGAATGTTAATTTTCGGAGTGATTGGAGGAATACTATTCAAATTAATACTAACTGTTTTTGGATATCAAAATGCTCTATTTTTATCCACATACACTGAAACAACAATACTCTCAGCATTAGTAGTAACTCTTTGCTTCTTTGGGGATATAATCGAATCTCTTATAAAGAGGTTTTTCGACTCAAAAGATTCGAGTACAATACTTCTGTCGCTAGGAGGATTATTTGATGTTTTTGATGGGGTGATGTTTGCTTCTTTTGGAGTAATGTTATACTATTTTTTAGTATAACTTTGATAATTCTACATCCTTATAGTAGTATTTTATTATCTCCCTGTAGTTATATCCTTGCAAGGACATTTCTCTAGCCCCCCATTGAGACATACCTACACCATGCCCCCAACCATAGCCCCTAAAAAAAATATCTTTCCCCTTTATTTCAACTTCGAATTTAGGACTTAATATTGATGGGAAAATTTCTCTAAATTTATCAATCTTCAAAAAATTCGTCTTATTTACCTTACCATCGGTTGCAACGATCTCTATAACCTTAACAGAACCAGAAGACATTCTGTTGGGGATATTTATATGAACTAACCTCAAATTTTTAACCCCAAAAACATTTTTCAAAAACTCATCCTGAGAAATAACTAAAGTCCAATAAGATCTAAAAGTTTCCTTTGAAAACTTATCAATTGATGGTTTTAAATATGGTACAGAATTTATACCTATGATTTCAGGAGATTCAATTAAACCACCAGAATTGGCATGAAAAAATGCATTTATAATCTCATTACTATGCAAAATAACAATACCTTCTGTCTCTCTCACAGCCCTACTTGATCTAGGATGTATTCTCTTAGTACCACTGTAAACTTGAGATTTGTAACTAGCAAAAACATCATAATCCTTATTTTTATTTTCTATCATTTTACGCAAAGCATAAGTCCTTGAAACTATTGCTTGAGCTTTTAGAACCTCCATAGGCCATAAAGCAGGAACCTCAGATGGAACAACTGATTCTAAATAATCCTCTAAATTAACAACATTCACAACAAATATATATTTTTGTTTCGCTATCAACCTGAAAAAGCCTCTATACTCAATACCATCAAATATCATATTACCATCGGAGAAAACTTCCACATTAGTACCTACACTGATATCATTAACAAAAATACCATTATTAGTTAGCCTAACATTTACTTCACTACCAAAAGGTATACCATTAATAAAAATTAAATTACCTTTAGAAATAATCTTAAAAGCATTTGATTTACCTATCAAAACCCTAATACCGTTACTCCATAGCTCCGTAAAATCAGTATAAACTAGATTACTTCTAGGTATACAACTAAACACAACAGTAATTAACAAAATGATTGCAAAAGATAAAATAATATGTCTAATAATATACAAATCTAACCTCCCATGTATAGTAATTATTTAAATTGTAAAATAAAAACGTAACATTTAGCAAGCCCAAATGGAGAGTGTTTCAAAAAATTACTTTCCCACTTAAAAGTGTCCAAAAAATACATCTAAAAATTGGATAACTTCTTAAAAAGGTCTTTCTCTCAAAGAGGCTACTTTTATTTGGAAGTTATGAAACAAAAGTACAATAGTGCTAATTGTTGAAATAGTTATGGTTAATAGAAGGTTTTTCGAAAATGTTATTTTTACACACTTAAAGGCGTTAAGACTATATCTAGTAAATTAGCTAATTACTTAAAAAGATGCCCAAAGAAACTAACTTTCTCTAAATAGCAAATAAATAGAGTGGTTTTATAAACAAGCTTTAGTAAGGGTAGACGAAAAGAAAAAGACTTAAAAAATAGAATTTCTACACATCCTCAATTTAGATTCCTAAAAAAGTTTGGGTTATTTATTAGCAAAAATTACCAAAAGATATAAAACTACTATTCTTAAGAAAATTAATATCATTGTATGTAAGTACAAAA
>JBKBIJ010000165.1:0-3904 GCA_046299455.1 Brevinematia bacterium
ATACATTTATAGGTAGTTAGTACTGTTTCTGCTTAATATCTTCTTGGGATGGTTTTATTGAGTAGTAACTTTTTTAATTAGTCTACTTCCACATCTTCCTTATTAACACAGAGAATTCTTGCATTGATTTACCACATTTAAAGGTGTAAAAAATACATCTTAAAAAATTGGTATAAATACTTAGAAAAGTTTCTTATCCCAAAACAAATCACTTCTCTCTAGAAGCTATAGAAAAAAATAAAATAATGAGAATATCTGTTTAGACAGATTAAAGCATTTTAAGATTTTTACTTTCCTATCCAAAGGTGTAAAAAAATACCGCTAAGAAGTTTGGTAACCATTAAAAAAAGCTTACTGCTCTAAGAAAATATCATTCTTTAGAAGTTACGTGACATAAATACATCAGGAAACCTATCCGAATAGGTTTTAGAAAAGACAGACTAAAGAAATAGACTTAGGAAATTAGATTTTTTAAACATCTAAAGAATATTGCTGAGAATTTGATAAATCCTTAAAAAATCCCTTACTCTGAGAAACCATCTCCCCCTAGAAGTTATGGAACAGATATATTATAGAAGCGCTTGTCTGGATGAAGTTTAATAAGAGGGATATTAGATAGAATAGACTTAGAAAAAAGGCCAAGCAGGATGTTATCGTTAAAACTTACACCATTAGAAAGGTTAAATTTTCTTTAACAAATGAATACCAAGGGAAAATTTATTACACTAGAAACTAGGAAAATCCTAAGATAGGGAAATAGAAGAGGGAATTTAGGCTTTATATCCAAGGAGGGAAGTATAATACTTCTAAAACGGGTTATTTATAGATTTTTTACATAGTCTTACTTTAAAACTTTAGATTTGGTAATACTCTACAATTATATTGCTTATCAATTCTTTAATACTCCAGGGATCGAAATTTTCCAATCGTTCGTTTCCTTTAATTCCCAATCTACGAATTATTTCTTCTGCTTTCTTCTTATTTCCTCCTAGTAAATTACCCACAGAGTTTAAAATGCTCTTTCTCCTGGTAGAGAATAGTCTTTGTATCATAACTGATGATTGCTTATCTAATATTTTGTTACTTTTCTGAAGATAGATAAAAGTAGAATCCACTGAAGGTACTGGGAAAAAATTGTTTCTACTTACATCAACAAGTTTTACCATCTTTTGTGTGTTAAGTTGCATTATCACAGACAAAAATGAGTAATTTTTACTACCTTTCTTTGCTTTAATCCTATCAAAAAATTCCCTTTGAACCATTACGAAAAGATGTTCTATTTCAAAATCATAAATTACCTTTCTTAGTATTTCTCCTCCTATGCTATAAGGTAAGTTCGACACGAAAATTGTGTCTTTACTAGCAAAATCTCTGATGTCATCTAGTGGGATTTTTAAAAAGTCCTTGTTGATTACCTTTACGTTATGGATTTTATAGTAGTTTAGAACATCTTCAAGGCATTTTGATATACCTTTATCGACTTCGATCGAGAGAACCTTCTCAAAATTCATAGAGAGAGGTATGGTGATAGCTCCAAGACCACTTCCAACTTCTAGAACCTTATAATTTGATTGATTGTAGACAGTGTCTTTTATTAGGGATACTATTTTTTGTGCTATACTCTCGTTAACTAAATAATTTTGTCCTCTTTTAGCTGATAGGAAGTATCCGTACTTTGACAAGATATCTTTTATTCCGTTTGGTGAATATATATACATAGACTTTAGAATTGTTTATAGCTAACCGATAATGATAAAATCGAGGCTTTGGGCACAAGTTCCCCTCCCATTCCTCGGCCCCGGGTTAGTTTTGAATCCACCCGGGGTTTTCTCATTTTCTGAATATTAAACTACCAATTCTTATAATATTAGCACCTTCTTTTATAGCTATTTTATAGTCATTTGACATGCCCATTGAAAGATATTTTAATTCTATCTTGTATTGTTTTTCCACTTCTTCTTTTAGTTTTCTAAGAGTTTCAAAACATTTGGATATTTTATGTTCATCATTTGTAAGGGGTGCTATGGTCATCAATCCAGATACTTTAATACCATTTGAAACAAGCTCACCAAAGAAGTCTATCGCCATTTCAGGTGAGATTCCATGCTTTGTTGCTTCGTTGCTGGTTTTTACCTCTACTAAAAGTTCACCTTGATAACCTCTACTCAAAAGTCCTTTAGGAATATCGATATTTTCAACCGAATGCACAAAATCAAATAATTTTAAAACTTTTGTTATTTTGTTACTCTGCACTGGCCCTAGCATATGTTTCTTTACACCGTTTAGAATATCCTTTGCTGAGAGATAGGAAAATTTTTTTTCAGCTTCTTGTACTCTATTCTCACCAATGTGCTTGACTTTTGCATCAGTTAGTAATTCTTCAACTTCTTCTAAAGAGGAATACTTAGTTACTACAACTACCTCGATGTCATAATTTAACTGGTAAGAAGCCTTTAGTTTCTCGATCTCTTCTAATAAAGAGAGGTAGTTCTCTGAAGGTTTCATTATTGGCGATGCTGGGATTCGAACCCAGGACACAGGGCTTATGAAACCCCTGCTCTACCGCTGAGCTACATCGCCTCCCACAAAATATTTTATAAAACACTGTTTCTTTGTTTCAATTTTAAAAAAGGTACTGTGTTAAAATCTGATTTCTTGGAAATCTTTTCCTCTCTTCCACTTTACAATTTATTTGGACAATTGGTACTTATGTACTATAACCTCTGTACTATAGCCTCTGAAAAAAGGTAGTTTCTTTGAGTAACGGAACCTTTTTAAGGAGTTATCCAATTTCTTAGATATATTTTTGAACACACCTAAGTGAAGTTGTGTCGAAAATCTACTTTCTAAAGTCTCTTTTTGGCATTTATTCTTATAACTTACTCGGGTAAGTTATGTATGGTACTTCTGTATTCCATAGATTCTTAAAAATATTAGTTTCTTTGAAAGATAGCTCCATTTTTAAGAGGTTATCCAATTTCTTAGATACACTTTTGAACACCTTTAAATGGGAAAGTATTTCTGAAACATTCCCAACTTAAGAGACTAAAAATTTTATGTAAAACCACTATCCTCAAAATAGCCATCAAAATATCATCTCAGTAAAAGGTTCAAAATTCTTAACTTCTAGAGAGGTGAAGCGTACGAGAGGTTAAAAGCTTACCCCATTTAAAAGTTAAAGATATAAACCTAGCTTTATCATTTAAACTCTTAGAAAGGTAAAATTGCCTACCAGCAAAGAATCAACAATATTTAAGATACTTGGATTCTTAATTCTACTACTGAGAAATAGAGCTTAGACATATTCTTTAGTACACCATCACCTGAAACTGTATTAAAAATGCTTTTTATGTTTTTCTTTTTTAACTACTATAGTTAGTCTAAAAATTTTTGAAACATATTTCCAGGGTATTTTTGATGAAAAATTTTTCTATCCACATTCTTGCATGTCCATATCTATGATCCTCAAGGATTCTATAGGCTGTTTCTTCACTTCTTCTTACCATTTCCTCATATTCCAGTATCTTTGCTAATTCCTTATCAACATATTCTATTAGGATTTAAATCAGACGAATACTGAGGAAGGTATACAAAACGAATACTTAACTCTTTTGCTAAATCCTTAAAGACAGATGTATTCTGACATTGCTAAATATTATCACCGTCAGACATGTTAAATTTTCTCTCCTTATTGTAGTTCTTACTATCTTTTTTACTTGGAAATTTTTGAATATTACTTTGGTGCTGTAGTGGGTATCCCCATAGGCAATATATAAGAAAGATCATGTTTCAAAAATTAATAGAATTAGTATAAACTTCTTAGAAAATTAGAAAAGGAATGACACTATATATTAACTAGAGAATTATGGACTGAAATTACCATCATAAGTGGAGTTGGAACTAA
>JBKBIJ010000166.1:0-3883 GCA_046299455.1 Brevinematia bacterium
GGGTTTAGGTTAAGAGAAGAGGATGTGTTTTATAGGATTAAGAGGTTGTTTGGTAGTTATAAGAATAGTAGGCTGGGTGAGATGGGTAGGTTTGGGTTATTGGTTTGGTGTAAGGTGTTGAGTATTATGGAATATGTTATATGTGGTTAAGAGTTATGGTGTTAAAGGTGTGGATTAGTAAGATTGTGGGTAGAGTTTGTTTTGAATATCTTTTTATGCACCAATGTCGACTTTTAGTAGAAAGGTAATATCTTTGAGAAAGTCTTACTTATATGGGCTATTCATTATAACTTCTGAATAGGGGTAATTTTTTGAAGAGCAGATTTGTTTTTAAGGTGGTGTTCAATTTTCTAGTTACACTTTTGAAAATATTTAAGTAGGAAAGTGATATTTCTTAAGAATACTTATTGATAAGATGAGGTTAGGTTGGAGATTCTGGTTTTTTGGGACTTTTTATTGTTTTTTCTTAAGAGTTATTTAGGGGATTGGATTTATGGTATTTGTGTTTTGTAACTTTTAGGATATTTTTTGAGGGAAAGGGGTTTTAAGGAGTTATATAAGTTTTTAGATATATTTCTAAGTACTTTTGAGTATTGGATTGGGGTTTTTGAGGCAATTTATTCTTTGTGATTGGATGTACCTTTTTGGGGTGATTTTGGTGGTGTTTTTTATGGTGGCTTGTAGGTGGGGTAGGGTGATATTTGGGGGATATTCTTTTTAGGTGGGAGTAATATTAAGCTTAGGTATTTGAAGGTCAAATGTGTGAAATGTTCGAATTTCTAGGTTTCTTTTTTCTGTCCATCTTTGTAACGAATTGTCTGTTAGCCAAATCAAGGTATTTTTGATATACATATATCTTAGTTTAGAGGTTAAATTGTTTGTAGATATTACGAGAAGTAATATTCTAGTTTTTCCAGTATATTAAAAGATAAGTTGACAGAAAAGTGCTGTGATATAGTTATAGAAAGAAAGCTCATACTTAAATATGCATAAAAATATTTTATGCACCAAAGTCAAGAAAAGGTGGTTTCTAGGATTGTTGGTCTTTTTTAAAGAGCTGTCCAATTTATTAGCAATATTTTTTGGACTTTTAAGTTGAGAATGATTTTTTGAGACAGATTCGTTAAGGAGTGATTAATTAAGATATTTTTTATCTAGCAAATGACGTTTGTAAAAAGTTATAATGGTTTAATATAGGAATGGAAATGAAAGAGTTAACTTATGTAGAAATTAATCTTACAAAACTTTATCAGAATTACTGTGAATTAGTGAAACTAAATGATGGTAAGCCTATTATACCTGTTATAAAGGCGGATGCTTATGGGCATGGTGCTAAAGATATAATGGTATTTTTATTTTCTAAGGGTATTAGAATATTTGCTGTTGCAAGGATTGAAGAAGCTTTGGAACTTGCTTCTCTATTAGAAGCTTCGGGTAATAAAAAGGTCTTTGCTAATTCAGATATACTTGTGTTTTGCCCTATTCAAAGTGAATACCTATCTTACATTTTTGATTATCCAAATATCATTCCAATTGTTAGTGATGTTGAGTTTATAAAGCAGGTTGATGATATTGCTAGGAAAAGAGGTGAAATTAAGAAAATAGGAATAGAAATAGATACTGGGATGGGTAGGCTTGGTATTCATCATAGAGATGTTGGTTTACTTATGGATGTGTTAGAGGGGGTAAAGAATATTGAGTTGTCTCATTTTATGAGCCATTTCCCATCTTCGGATGTTGATAGAGATTTTTCTTTATATCAGATTAGTTTGTTTGATAGTGCTTTAGAGATTATAAGAAAGATATTTTCTAATACTTTAACACATTTTTCTAATAGTGGAGGAGTACTTAATGTTCCTGAAGCTAGTAAATACGATTTTGCTAGATGTGGTTTATCAATATATGGGTATTATCCTAATATGTCCTTGAAACATAAAGCTAAGATAGTCAATTCTTTAACGTTGAAATCTCATGTAGTGTTAAGAAAGTTCTTCAAGAAAGGTGATAGCATAAGCTATAACAGAACGTATTTCATGGATAGAGATGGCTATATTGCAGTTGTACCATGTGGATATGCTGATGCTATACCTACGCTTTATTCAAACAACATGGAGGTCGTTATAAACAGCAAAAAATATAGTGTTGTTGGTAGAATTACTATGGATTACTTTATGGTTAGGGTTGATGAGAGTGTTAATGTTGGAGATGAGGTTTTGATATTTGGTGGAGATCACCCTGATATCAGAGTTGAGGATTTTGCTAGTAGAGTAGGTTTAATACCTTATGAGGTTGTTTGTGGTATTTCTAAACGAGTTATTAGAAAGTATGTATTATAATCCTATTAGTTCTATTGCTTCTATTACTGTTGTATAGCTTGATATTAGTGTGAAGATTATGAAAATCCCAATTACTATGTATGGACTTATTATGATAAAAAACGCTGTAGATTTAGGTATCTCAAATAATTTTGATATACCAACTATTAGATAATATAGTTTTATAGTGAAGATTACTAAAAGAGTTATGAAGAATAAAGGTTTAATGACAATAGATATTGGGAAAGTGAGAATCGTGAGTATGTCTATTATACCTATGGAAAATAGAAACCAAAAGATCTTTGGTATTTCAATTACCGGTTTCTTGCCGATAGAAACTGATATACCTATTATGAATATGGCGTATATAACCATTAGTAGAACATAAGATAGTCCTAACAATATTCCTATGTTAATTTTTGAATAAGACAAAACTATAGATAAGAAGGTTGTTGTTGCCCCAATAATTCCTAATTTTTCTACATCTGCAGGGTTTGAAGATATCTTATCTATTGTTTCTTTGGGTTTTAAAAAGTAATCTATGATGGAATATACTAATTCTCTTAGCATCTATTCCCCCCTATTAAGTAGGATCTAGTAAGTAAGATATAGAACTTTTATGCTTCTATTGTATTCCATTGAAGTAAAGAAAATACTGTTTATCTTAGATTTTATTAGGTCAAGTAATATGCTTTTCTTCTCGGGTAATCTAACATAGGTTATACTTTTTTCTCCTGTAAGTTTCTTTAGGACTTCCTCTATCGAAGTTTCATTACCTATCTCATCTATTAGGTTGTATGACAATGCATCATCTTCTACTAGTATTCTACCATCTGCTATTTTTAATAACTCACTTTTTTTGATTTTATCACCTCTGTATTTCAATATTACTTCAATAAATCTATTGTAGTAGATATCTATTATTCTTTGGATTAACTTTTTCTCTGATTCTGAGATATCTCTGTAGGGAGATAGTATATCTTTGTATTCACCACTCTTAAAAGTGTAAAATTTCAGGCCTATCTTGTTTAGTAGTTCTTTTATGTTCGCGAGTTGTACTATTACGCCTATGTTACCTATTATAGTCCCTCTTGATGAGATTATGTAATCTGCAGGAGCTGATACGTAGTATGCTCCTGATGTTGCTAGTTCTTTCATAAATACAACTACTTTCTTGTTTTTGCTTTTTGCGTAATCTAAAGCTGATACAATAGTTTCTGCAGCACTTACACTACCTCCAGGGCTTGTTATATCTAGCCTTATTGCTTTTATAGTTGGTGTATCTGAAAAGATTTTTATTTTTTCTGCAATTTTATCTGCATTAGCATAACTCGTAAAAAAATCATCGTCACTAGAAAATATGGGACCTTTTATATCCACAACTCCAACGTTTCCTACTATAGCAGATACACCTGTGGATAATATACTACCTTTCTTCGCGTTTACAGATATTATTATAACTCCAGTAATTATATTAATTATTAGCAGTATAATTAACGAAATTGCTATTATATCTTTAATTCTTTCCTTCATATTATCTACCACCTTTAAATGCTATTTTAATGTTG
>JBKBIJ010000167.1:0-3799 GCA_046299455.1 Brevinematia bacterium
AATACCCATTTATTATTATAAAGATTTATCAAAAGAAGAAATTATCGAAAAATGTAAGCGTCCGTCTTTCGAAGATAAAGAAGCTTTTAAAATTGCAGAAGAAATCATAGAAAAAATTAAAGAACTAAAAATGCCCATAGTATTCTTCGTACCACCAAGACACGTTAACAAACTACTAGAATTTATATCTAGCAAATACCCAGACTACGAAATAGCAGTATTCAAGGAATTAACAAAAATTAACGAAGAAATATTATTTGGAAAACCATGCAATATAAAAATAGAGGGGAGAGGAGAACTTATAGTTATTGTAAAACCTTAATCCTCCTCTCTAGTTAAGAGCAAGTTATCAAGCTGTAGCAATGAACCAATGTGCTTTTCAACCATTTTTGTTTTCCTAAGTAGATCATAAGTATTTTTCTCTTCCTCAACCTGCTCTTCAACAAACCATTGTAAAAAGTTTTCAGTGGCCTTGTCATCCAATTTCTGAGCTAAGTTTACAAGATCATATATTTTACCAGTTATATAGACCTCATGTTGATATGCAGATTCAACGGCATGTAAAACAGAATCCCAATTGTGCACTGGCTCTTTGATAGACAATAGCCTAACAGTACCATTCTGGGAAATTATATAATCGTAAATTTTCATAGCATGCCCAAGCTCCTCCTTACTCTGAACTCTCATCCACTTCGCAAACCCAGATAATCCAATATTCTCAAAATAGGCACTCATAGAAAGATAAAGATAAGCAGAATAAAGTTCTTCATTGATTTGTTTATTCAAAGCATCTTCCATTTCCCTTAACAACATAGTTCCCTCCATAAATATAAAAATTACTTAAGTTCCCTCAGACCAGGAAGATAAATATTTTTCTTGCTCTTCAGTAAGCAAATCGATGCTTACTCCCATTGAATGCAATTTCAATTTAGCAACTTCTCTATCTATTTCCTCTGGCACCGAAAAAACCTTGTTAGGTAATTTACCTTGATTTTCGACCAAAAACTTACACGACAATGCCTGGTTAGCAAAGGACATATCCATAACACTAGAAGGATGTCCTTCAGCGTTAGCAAGATTAACTAATCTTCCTTCTCCAAGGAGATAAATTTTTTTACCATTAACCTCATACTCTATAACTCCATTTCTTATTTCAACCTTAGACTTAGAAATCTCTTCCAATCCCTTAACATCTATCTCAACATCAAAGTGTCCTGAATTTGCTATTATGGCACCATCCTTCATGCTTAGTATATTCTCTTTAGTTATAACACTCTTATTACCAGTAACAGTAACAAAAAAATCGCCTATCTTAGAAGCCTCAGACATAGGCATGACTTCAAAACCATCCATAACAGCTTCAAGAGCTTTAATAGGATCAACTTCAGTGACTATAACCCTTGCACCCATGCCTCTAGCTCTCATTGCAACACCTTTACCACACCACCCATACCCCGCAACAACAAAACATTTCCCAGCTATAAGCCTATTAGTACTTCTCATTATAGAATCTATCGTACTTTGACCTGTACCATACCTATTGTCAAAGAGATGTTTTGTCATAGCATCATTAACCGCAATTATAGGGTATTTCAAAACTTTATCTTTTTCCATAGCCCTAAGCCTTATAATTCCAGTTGTAGTCTCTTCAGTACCACCTATAACACTTGAAATATTCTCTTTCATACTCGAATGTAGCGTTGAAACTAGATCAGCACCATCATCTATAGTGATATTTGGTTTTCTAGACAAAACTTCTCTTATATGCGAATAATAAGTATCTCTATCTTCTCCTTTTATAGCAAAAACGGGTATATCAAAATGCTTAACCAAAGAAGCAGCAACATCGTCCTGTGTAGAGAGAGGATTAGAAGCACATAGATAAACATCTGCTCCACCTTCCTTAAGGGTTATAACTAAATTAGCAGTCTCAGTGGTAACATGCAAAGCTGCACCTATGACAATACCTTTAAAAGGTTTTTCTTTGGAAAACCTTTCCCTAATTATCTTTATAACAGGCATATCTCTGTAAGCCCATTCTATCCTTTTTCGCCCTAATTCAGCTAACCCTAAATCCTTTACATGATAATTCATTAAATCCCCCAAAAACGATTAGAGAATGATAATAAAAAAAACAACAAAAATCCAATTAAAGAATAATATTTTCATAGCCAATCTAGAAAACATTTTTTCCAAAAACTCTTTCAGAGATAGCTTGAATATCTACTTCTTCATTTATTGAAAACACGTTATCTTTATCGGGGAAAAGTCCACTCAAAACATCACTAACAAAACTATTAACAGAATTTAGTATTTCATCCGAAACATTTGAGTAACGCTTAACATGCTTAGGCTTAAAATCAACAAAGTACCCAAGCATATCATGGATAACAAGCACTTGACCATCACAAAACCTACCAGCACCTATACCTATAGTGGGAATCTTAAGATTTTCTGATATAACCTTAGCAACTTCTTCTGGGATCAATTCCAAAACAATTGCAAAACAACCTTCTCTTTCCAAAAGCAATGCATCCTCAAATATTTTTTCTATCTCTTTTTCTGAAGTAGATTGAAGCTTAAACCCCCCAAAAACATTAATACTCTGAGGTGTTAGTCCCAAGTGTCCCATTACCGGTATATCAGCATCAAGTATTGCTTTTATTCTGTCAACAACCCTTTTACCACCTTCAACCTTAACCGCGTTAGCTCCTGCTTTGACGAGTAATCCTGCATTCAATACAGCATCCCTGCGAGAAGACTGATAAGACAAAAACGGCATATCAGAAACTAAGAATTTCGTACCATTCAATCCTCTAGCAACAGCTTCTGTATGAAAAACCATCTTGGTTATGTCAACTTGTAAAGTTGAAGGATAACCATATATTACCATACCTAAAGAATCACCAACCAATACGATATCTACTTTAGACTTAGCCAATATTCTAGAAGTTGTGTAATCATAGCAAGTTATCATCGATATCTTCTTACCTTCTTGCTTATAAGATAAAAAAGACCTAGGCGAAAGCATAAAACTTCACATCTTTGGATTGTTAGATTCATCCAAAATAAGAATTCTAGGAGAAATTTTCTCATCTTCGCTTACAAATCCAAAACTAGCTATTATGATTCTATCACCCCTATGAACAAGTCTAGCTGCTGCACCATTCACAGTTATTCTTCTACTACCTCTAGGTTCCTTAATAACATAAGTTTCAAACCTTTCTCCATTGTTTATATTCCATACATGAACTTTCTCAAATTCTCTAAGTCCAGAAAATTCCATAATTTCCTCATCTATACCTATACTACCCTCGTAATTTATAAACGTATCCGTAACAACAGCGTTATGTATCTTAGACTTCAAAACTTCAATAACCATAATAACCAAAACTACTCAAACTCAGTAGACAAACTCCAAAAAATTGTTATAACACCTAAAATCAAAAGTGAAGAAGCAATCAAAGCAGGAATACCATGATAACTAGCCCCAACTAAAGCAACATATATAAGTCCAACAAAAAGAATACCAATACCAGATAATAGCAGCTTCCAATTACCTAACCCCATACCTTTCAGTTTCATCAGCATACCCCTTAACCAAGTGTAATTATAGAATAAATTTAAGTACTCTTTCCAACAAATTCAACTCAAAAATATCTACTTTCTTCACAAATATAGTTCTTTTAATAACTTTTCGTGTATATCCTTATGAGCTCTTCTGATAAAAATCTTTCCCTCCAACTCTTGCTATAACTATGTACTCACTCAGTGAAAAAATTATATGCTATACTTTCTC
>JBKBIJ010000168.1:0-3763 GCA_046299455.1 Brevinematia bacterium
ATCCGTTTAAAAGTAAGTTTCAAGAATTAATAATTCTAAATTTAATAAAGCTCTTAGAGGAATTACTTTAGGAAATTAATTTTCTTAGAAGTTATACCACAAAAGTATACCATAAATGGATTTTATCCGAATAAATTGTGAGGATGAACTTAAGAAAAAAGCAAAAGAAATTCAATTTTTGACACAACGTAAATATTTCATAAATTCTAAAGAATGATAGTTTTTGAATTGATTTCCTCAGGAGTTTTTATAAATTTACAACACCCATACTTCTAAAGAAGGTAATTTCTTGAGCAATAGACCTTGCAATTCTATTCTTATAAATTTTTAAATAGTCTCAAAACCTAAGGGCAAAAATAGACAAACTAATAAGTAAACTATACAAATAACCAAAACTGAATAAACGAAAAGAAAAAAGATGAGATATTAGAGTAGAACTTTTGAGACGAAAATATAAAAACAGATTATATTTTTAAATACTTTTGTATACCATAACTTAATATGCTTCAAATATTACTGAAGTGAAAAATTACAAAAGCTACTGAAATAGATTTTTCAGGATAAAAGAGAAACTATAATACTAGAGATGAGATCAAAGTAATTATTATCTTAATTTTTACCTTAAGGAAATAGCAAAGCTAAATACTATCATTTCTTAGTGATCTAGTTTATAAAAAGAGAATACGAAGAAGTAGTTTATCTTTTCTGAATGAAGAAACGTATTGAAGAATATCTATTTAGATGAAATATATAACACATAACAATTTCGTATACGGATTGGTAATATAAATTAATCAGAAGATATGTTCTAGGAATCAGGATTTTCGACATAGCCTCAAATACTTGAAAAGACAAAAAAAATATTTTCAACATTCTTAGAATGTTTATTATGACAAATGATAAGAACTTTGTCATAATTGACAAAGGAAGCTATTTTATTCTTTTCGAAAACCCTGTATTTGAAATAGAAGTACAAAACCAAGGTAAAGTTATAGAAGGACTGAAAAATATTGAAGAGATAGTTAAGGAAAAGTTTTATATAGCTGGTTTCATATGTTATGAAGCAGGATATGAAATAGTTGGTTTACCAGTAAAACAAGAAAAAAATAACATACCTCTACTATGGTTCGGGGTATTTACAAAACCCAAAATATTAGAAATACCAAAAGAAATTGAACATAACTTTTCAATATCAAATATAAGATCATCGTTATCCTATGACGAATACATAGGAACCATAACGAAAATAAAAAATTATATTAGAGATGGATATACCTATCAAGCAAACTTTACGTTCAAAATATTTTTCGAATTTGAGGGAGACCCTATATCACTCTTTTTAGATCTAAGAAGAAAGCAATTAACAAAGTATACCAGATTCGTAAAATATAAAGACACATACATCTTATCACTATCACCAGAACTCTTCTTTAAGATAAGTGATAACACAATAGTAACAAAACCTATGAAAGGGACAATTAGAAGAGGCAGATTCCTAGAAGAGGATAAAAAACTATCAGAAATGTTGTTCAAAAGTGAAAAAGATAGAGCGGAAAATCTAATGATAATAGACCTTTTGAGAAATGACCTAGGAATAGTTTCAGAATTCGGTAGTGTAAAGGTAGAGAAAATGTTTGAAATAGAAAAGTATCAAACAGTGTTTCAGATGACTTCTACCATAGTAGGGAGAATTGATCGTAGTAAAAAATTTAGTGATATAATAAAAAGTATCTTTCCTGGTGGTTCTATAACTGGAGCTCCTAAAAAAAAGACAATGGAAATACTAAAAGAACTAGAAAAATATCCCAGAGGTATATATACAGGAACAATAGGTTATATACTACCTAATGGTAATTCTGAGTTCAACATAGCAATAAGAACCCCTGTAATACAACATAACAAAGGTGAAATAGGAGTAGGAAGTGGAATTACTTGGTACTCAGAAGAACAAAAAGAGTATAAAGAGTGTCTCCTAAAATCAAGTTTTCTGATATCAAAACCATACAAAGAGTTTTACCTAATAGAAACCATGCTCCTAAAAAACAACAAGATATACCTACTTAGATATCATCTAAAGAGATTAACAAATTCTGCAAAATACTTTTCCTTTAAGTATAGTAAGAAAGCAATAATGGAAAAATTAATAGAAACAATGAAAATTGAAGGTAAACACAAGGTTAGATTACTTCTCAAAAATGACGGTAACTTCTCAATAGAAATACATAAACTAGATCCAAAACCCAAAAACAAAACAATAAAAATAGCTGAAGATAGAGTAAATAGCAAAGATATATTTCTGTACCACAAGACAACAAATAGAGAAATATACAATATTTACTCTGAAAAAACTAAAGAAGAAAATGTATTAGACTACGTATTCTTAAACGAGAAAGGATACGTAACCGAAGGTACAAAACACAACATAATAATACTTATCGAAGGGAATTTAATAACACCAAAGAGAACTTCAGGTGTTTTAAGAGGAACAATGCTCGAATATCTATCAAAAAAATATAACATAAAGGAAGGAAATATAACCCTTGAAGACCTAAAAAACTCAAAAAGTATATTTCTGTGCAACTCTGTAAGTGGCATAAAAAAAGTAAAACTAATTCTCTAACAAACAAAAAAGCAAAACTCTTTTTACCCACCAAAGTTCCTTTCAGCAATTTTTGACAATAGAAAATTTTATCTCTCTAGGAGTGTAACTTTTAATAGTAATATCAAATTGTGGTTATGCTAAAAATTCCTAAGTACCTATACCAAAGGCTTAACATGTTTAATTTCAAAAAATCTCAGATAAGGCCTAGTAAATTTACTATTATTTTCAAAACTACTTCTAACCGTATTTCAGGATACATTCTGATCTTTACTAATAAACAGCCTCACCTTCTTAGGAGTTTAAATTCTCGTAATAAACTTTAGATTCATATTTCCAGTTTTTAGACTAAGTAGAGTTTTACTTTTTTAATTGTGTAACGTAAGCTAATTAGTGATCTATCAAAAATATTCCTACATTACAGAAAACTAACTTTTTAAATCTTTTACTATGATGACATTCGAAGTATACTTATACTTTTCAGCAGCTTTTTGACAATAGAAAGTTTTATCCTTTCAAGAATTTAAATTCTTGAAGTAACATTAGGTTTATACCTTTAGTTTTTGTATTTGGCAAAGTTTCACGCCCTTAAGGAAGGTAATATTAGAAGTTTATTAAAGATATAGGAATTTAACTTTTTATCTATTTTCGAAATCTCTTCAAGAATTTTTTGTACTTTAATCGTAATATTAAGTCTCTTAAATGTGTATATTTTCATTAATTTATCCATAAATTTTAATAGAGAGTATCACTTTTTCTAATAGTTTAATTTTTACAGCTTCTCTTGGACTCTAGTTTCATAAATTGAGAGTGTTTCAAAAACAATGATTTTCTACCCAAAGGTATAAAAAAGTATTGCTAAGAAATCTGTTGACGAAATTTATCGTCAAATATCATTTTGATCTTTATAAAAGCTAATTGAAGGAATTTCAAAAATATAACTACTTCCCAAACAATCTTTTTAACACAGCTTCGTAAATTTGTTATTCCTATAAGCATGTCACACTTTTTTACTATTTTCAATTGTCACATCCTCCTTTTTCAATTTTTTCCATGCCCTCCTCCAAGGATGATTGGCTGAGGGAACCACTTTCGGCTCCTCTCTCACCAATGTTTCAACATAAACCCTTTCCTTTAAAAACTCTTCCTCTTCCTCATCCCTCT
>JBKBIJ010000169.1:0-3756 GCA_046299455.1 Brevinematia bacterium
ATGGTATTTTAGTTTCATGAGCTTCTTAGGGATGCTAGTTTCTTGGAATAGTAACTTTTCAAGGAGTTATCCGACTTCTTAGCAATATTTTTTAATACCTTTTTAGTATTCTAAAATGATAACAAATAACACTGGGATTACATGCATTGTTTTTTAGATTGAACAATTTTTTCTTCTTAATGGCAAATTAATACATTAGCAGCTAAAATAAAGTATAAGCACATTTTGATACATCCCCTTTATACGGCTTGAAAGCAATATACTGCAATTATTAATATTTAGTATAGAGGTAAATTCTATGAATGAAGTAAGAACGTACGTTTTTATAGTATACCTAACTACTTTTATTTTCTCTATACTTGTATCAATATCTGATCGTAAAAAAATAATTAACTTTATCCAAGGTATTTTAGTTTCATCAATATTTATTACAATATTGCTTAGTATTATGAGCGATACCTCAGAAACTATATATAAATTATTATTCAACATACTTAGCATGCTGATGTTTCTATTATCAGTAATACCAAACATAAGGATAGTAGAATATATCTCAAATAAGAAGAAAATATTCAAAAGTAAAATAAACGATGCTATAAATAAAACTATTATTTCTTTTTCTACTATAATAACACTAATTGCAATATACCAATTCATTAACCCAACAGAGTATAAGACGATTTTGATGTTAACAACTGCAAACATAGTTTTTTCACTAATCTTGCTATCAGTCATGATGTTTTACAGAGAAATAACACTTCCTAAACTTTTAGAAGAACTAGTAACATTATTTCCATTACTAACGACTCAAGTTTTACTAATTCAAGGGAATGCAATTAGTTTAGAATTTGCTTCATTACCTTTAGTTGCAATAATACCATTTTATACATACACATCATCGCTATCACCTTTCTCAATAAACCAAGAGAACAAAAACCAAATTTTCTCGTCCTTCGTTTTGGTAATGACTTTAATAGCGCCAGTCATATCCCTGTTAATCAATTCTCTACTCTATCTAAGTAACCACACGATACTCATATTAACATTATCATTTGTTTTAGTGATTTCAATTTTATCAAGCCCACTAATACTCAGTTCAATAAAAAGGCATTCAGAAAAACTTTCATCTCTAGTGATAAAGAATCTCTTTAAAAACATAACAGAAGAAGAAATAGTATCCATGACAATAGGTGATATAATAAACAGAATTCACTTATCTATAAGAAAGTTCTTAGGTAAGAATATCATAGAACTATACTCCTTCAATAATATAAACAAGACTTTAGATTTACTACTGATAGTAGATGGAGATAGCGGAATCACTAAAAACAAATCTATAGAAATATCAGAAGAAGAATTAAATAAAATAATATACAAACTACATAAGTTTTTCATCCCAACTGAAGATATCCCTGATGTTTTTAAAAAACTAGAAAGTGATGTAATAATACCTATCTCCTATGAGTACGATTTAAAATTCATTATTTCGATAAAAATCCAAGATCGAATTGAATACAATAACTCTGTAATCTCATTTTTATCAGGTATATTTCACCTACTGATTCTCGAAACACAATCGATAATAACAACCAATCTAGCCCAAAAAATACAACACAACGCCATCGTATTTATACGAGATAGCAACATAAGGCAAGAAATAACAACACTGCTTATAATGGAAAACTTTAACACATTTGGAGTAAAAAGTTATGGAGATGCTATAAAACTAATTGACAAAATGAATATTGATTTACTAATATGCGATAACGAAATAGATGATAAATCTGGAATAAACTTAATAAAGCAAATAAAGTCAGATCCCTTCAAGAACACCATATTCACTGTAATGGGTTTTTATGAAGCAGACGAAGCAAACACAAAAGAATTCTTAGAGTCTCTTGCTGATCTACAGATAATCTTAAAAGATAACTTTTTTCTATTAAGTAACACAATATCCTATATCACATACAACCTACTGACCAAAAAGAAAGTCGAAAATACTTTTAAAAGCATAACAACAATAAACTATAACTCAGCAACTTTACTTAGCAAAGTCATAGGATCAAAAACTATATCATTTGATGAAATAGAATCTGATATAATATCAAAAATATTTAGCAACACTGAAATCAATTTACCAAACTTCATTCTAATAGGTAAAATAAATAACTCATTCATAGAATCAAAAGTATTTACAATACTCTCAGAAAAACATATAACCAATCTAGGTACAGCAAATATTCCAATAGATTTCTTCTCAAGAAAGAAATTTAGTAAAAACAAAACAATTTTCTCAGATTTCTTAACAGAAGGAATTTCTCCCGTAGAGTTTTCCAAACTCTTTGCAAAAGAGATTACAAATATAGTAAATACAGTATACAACTTCCTAGCAATCTCATCTGAGGATACAGTTATTATTGGTATAAACTTTTCATCAAAAATATCTCTATTGGATATAGATTTTATGAAATCAGTACTCATTAACTATCTAATGATGAAAATCATTTACGAAGAAGTAAGAGAAATAGATAGTGCATTTATATATACAATGCAGTCCCTAGCTAGAGCTGCAGAAGAAATGGACGAAGAAACAGGAGCACATATATACAGAGTTGGAGAATATTCAAAACTACTTTCCAAATACTTAGGATTCAACGAAGAATTTTGTAACTCAATATACTATGCATCTCAGACTCACGATATAGGTAAACTGAGAATACCCAGAGAAATTCTAAGGAAACCAGGAATATTAACTCCAGAGGAATACGAAATAATGAAAGAACATACCATTGCAGGAGCAATAATCTTAGGCGATCACGAAAAGCTAAGAATGGCAAGAGAAATAGCACTATCACACCATGAAAAGTGGGATGGGAGCGGATATCCTTATGGGCTAGAAAAAGACAAAATACCACTAAGTGCAAGAATTACATCAATATCCGATATATACGATGCTCTGAGATCACCAAGAACTTACAAACCAGAATTCGACCAGGAAAAAACAGTAAAAATAATCACAGAAGGAAACGGTAGAACGAAACCGTCTCACTTCGATCCTGATATACTTCAAGCATTTAAAGAACTAAGTGATAAGTTTAACGAAATTTACGAAAAATATAGAGAAGAATAAACCTAACCTTTACCTTCTTTTAGCTTTTTTATCTCTTCAGCGGTGTATTCAGTCAACTTTTCATAAGCATCCAAAATCTTGTCCTTTTCTAGTAGCTCTTTTCTAGACATTTCTTCAACTATTTCGTGTGCTTTAGCAATTTCTCTAAGTTGTATCAATTCTTGTCTAGCAAGTTCTTCTACTATTTCATGTGCTTTTATTATTTTGTCTTTTTCAATAAATTCTTGCCTAGCAAATTCCTCGACTATTTCATAAGCTTTATTAAGCTTATCTTTCTCTATAAGTTCTTGTCTAGCAAGTTCTTCCACTATTTCATGTGCTTTTATTATTTTGTCCATATTTATCTTTTCTTCTCTCTCAAGTTCCTGAACATTATCATAAGCTTTTATAACTTTATCAAAAAACTCCCTATTTTTAGAAATGTAATTTTGCAAGTTTTCATAAGCAGATAGTATGCTATAAAGTTCTATAAACTGTTTTCTTTTAACTTCATCAAGTATTTCATAAGCTTTAACAACATTATCCATTTCTCTTTTTTCTTTTCTCCTCAGTTCCTCTCCTCTCTCGTGAGCTTCTCTAATTCTTCATGCTGTCGGAAGATCAATACCCACTAATCTCGGTCAATT
>JBKBIJ010000170.1:0-3693 GCA_046299455.1 Brevinematia bacterium
TATCAAATCTAAGAGAAGAAATAAAATCTCTCTATTCCCAAGCAGAAACAAATTATAATGAAGGGAATTATGAGGACTCACTCGAAACTTTAGATAAAGTCAACGAATTGCTCAATCTATACTCAATAAAATCGAGCGAACTTGCATATGTAAACAACGAAATAAACAAAAGGAAAGAAGTAAAAGTAACCAAGAAATATAAAATACAACCTGGTGATTTTCTTTCCAAAATCGCTACAAAGCTATTCAAAGGACAATATTGGTGGTGGCCAAAAATATTCACAGCAAACAAAGATAAAATAAGTGATCCAGACCTTATAGATAAAGACATAGAAATAACCATTCCAGAAATACCACAAGAATAAAAAGCAGATGAATCCTCAATATAAAAACAGATGAATTTTCAAGACGATGAAAAAATTATAGAGGATCTTCTAAGATCGAAGGGACAAAACAAAGATAGAGCCTTTGTATTAATATTTAAAAAGTACCAAAGCTTTGTTTACGACTTTGGTAGAACATTAGGAATACCAAAAAGCGATATTAGTGACTTTGTACAAGAGGTGTTCATTAAATTATATAAACATATAAATAAGTTCAATCCAAACAAAAAATTTTTTCCATGGTTTTACTCTATAATAAGGAACCAGGCGTACAGCTTCATAAAAAAAGTAAAAAGGCAAAAAGACTCCGATCTTGAGATAAGAGAGTACACAACTAATCCATATGAATTTAGCATAGAAACAATAAACTTGGTAAGAGAAATAATTTCTGAACTTCCAGAAAAAGAAAGAGAGATTTTGTTTCTTAGGTATTATCAAGAACTGAGTGTAGACGAAATCTCAGAGATACTAAATTGCTCTAAAAGGAACATCTATTATATTATAGATAAAGCTATCGAAAAAATAAAAAGAGAACTAAAATAGCAGGTACGTAAAAATGGGAGTAATAGAAGTTGAAAATTTATCTAAATCTTTCGAAGGATTTAAGGTACTTGATAACATATCCTTTTCGGTAGATTCTGATAAAGTACTGGTAATTGGTAGAAGTGGGATGGGCAAAAGTGTACTTATAAAAACTATTGTTAGGTTAATAGAACCTGATAAAGGTAACGTTTATATAAACGGGATAGAAGTAACCAAATTAAATGAAAAGGAATTAGAAGAATTTTGGAGAGATGTTGGATTTCTTTTTCAAAATGGGGCTTTATTTGATTCTCTGACTGTTGAGGAAAACATTCTTTTTGTGCTGGAGAACGTTAGAGGCATAACTGGCGAAAAAGCAAATAAAATAGCAAAGGAAGTACTTGAAATGGTCGGCCTCCCAGAAACAGGTAAAAAATTTCCCTCAGAACTAAGCGGCGGAATGAAAAAAAGAGTAGCACTTGCAAGAACTATATCAACACACCCCAAAATACTATTTCTCGATGAACCAACAACGGGGCTAGATCCAATAACAACCGATTACGTCATTTCATCAGTAATAAATCTAAAGAATTATCTAAACATTCCAATAGTAGTCGTAACTCACGATATTGACGTTATGAAAAAGATAAACGGAACAGTAATAATGATCGAGAACCATAAAATCGTTTTCTTTGGAGAATTTGAAGAAATGCTGAATAATGGAAACGAATTTACGGAACAATTTTTAAGTAGATCAACAGAAGGCCCTATAAAAATGTTTTAGATCTTTTCCCTAACCATAAGATAAAAAGCAGGAACAAAAAGCAATACATTCGAATACCATGCACCAATTATAGGATCAAGTGAACCATTCCTTATTGGTATCTCTGCAATGAACGTTAAATAGGTTTGAACAAGAACCACAATAATACCAATTACTAAAGATCCTCCTTTACCAGTCCTTACTTTAAACATTATCCCAAATACAAAACCAATAAGAGCATAAACTACAGAAGAAATAGGTATAGACGTTTTTTTATGTTGTTCAAAAACAAAAATATTATAATTCAAAACCTCAGGTTTAGACCTAATAACACGGATATCAAGGTTAATCTTATAAACAGAATCTCTTAATTTTTCAAACTTTTTAATATTCTCACCTTTACCACCAAAAACAAGCTCAAACAAATATCCAGGTAAAACAAAAACTAAATTCCCAAATTCATAAAAAAGTTTAGCATTCAATTCATTGAGCCTAGCTAAGTAGTTTCTAATACTAGGATCTTTCTCCATTTCTTTTATGATCTTTCCAGTTTTGTATCTTGACATTACCCTAGGCTGTAACCTTACATCGAAAGATGGAATATACGAAACCTCGTAATCTATCCTAAGTTCTGCCCTCTTAAATTGAGAAGAAAAAACTTCACCATTAGTCATCCTCTCGATAAAAGTACCATCAATTAAGAGAATCTTATAATAAGGCAGATCAGTTGTTGAAACAATTTTACCTCTTTCCGCTTTAATAAGTCTATCGACTCTATTTTCCTTATCGTATATCTCAAGCCCAACAAGTTCATCACCTGCTACATCATCAAATCCTATATTAAAATTTCCAATCTTTGGAAACTCACCAGGAGCAATATCTATAAAAGGTTTCTCAACTCTCATTTCTATCATGGACCTTAAATACATTTCATTACCCTTCACCAAAACAGTGTCAAAAAACACATATGTTAAAATAGTTATAAAAATCGAAAAAACAAAAACTGGTAGAAATAACCTAAACTTTCTGACACCACTACACCTCAAAGTAAGGATCTCAAGATTCAGAGAGAATTTATTAAAAGTCAAAAGAGATGCCATAACCATACTTGCAGGAATAGTAATAGCCATAGAGAACGGCAAACTGAACAGAAATATCTTCAGAGTAGTCCAAAATTGAGCCCCCTTCTGAATATATTGAATGTATATAAAATATATCTCCTTAAGCCAAACAACAAGGGAAATAACCAAAAAAGACACCATGTAACTAACAGAAAGCTCTTTATAAACCATTATATCATACTTCTTAAGCGGTAAAAGAGCGGAAAATATCTTAGAAGCCCAACCCCCAACATTACTAAAGAAACGGACAAAATCCATAAGAAAATATCTCATACAATCAAACCTCAAAATAATCCTCTCTTAAAACTATACTTCTAAAATTCTACTAACAATAATATCATTCACATTATATTGAAAGATCCTCTTTACGTTTGACTTAAATACATCAATATTTCTGAAAATGAACTCCAAAGCGGATAAGATTTTATCGATACTAGCTTCACTTTCATCGATCAAGACACCAGCTCCACGTGATTCGAAAAACAAAGCATTGTAATACTGATGATTCCTAGAAGCATACGGAAAAGGAATAATAACACTTGGTACCCCAAAGAAAGAAAGCTCTGACAAAGTACTAGCACCAGCTCTACTTATTGCAATATCTATTGCACTCATAAAAACATTAACATCATTTATAAACGGGAAAACTTTCACACCATCAAATCTCTTACATTTTTCAAAAACCATATCATAATAATCTTGTCCCGTAACCCACACCAACCTATAGTTCTCCAATAACTTCTCAACCCCTTCCAAAATAATTTCATTAACACGCTTAGCACCTTGACTCCCTAAAATAATACCAACAACCTTATCATTAGCAGAAAAACCATAAACATTCCTAGCATAGCTCTTTATAAGAATATCCTTTTCAGTGTATCTTATAGGGTTACCTATTCTTTCG
>JBKBIJ010000171.1:0-3686 GCA_046299455.1 Brevinematia bacterium
AGAAGTTACTATTCCTTAGAAGTTATGTAAAGTGTAAATACTATAAGATAACCGTATAGATAGATTTTGGGGGAAGTTGGGGATAAGAAAAGCTCTAAAATAGGGGATTTTTGGCACAACCTTAATATCAAATGATTATTTATAAGTAGGTAAAGATGTTTTGGTTGTAATTTTTATGAATATATCTGTCCTTCTATTGAAGGATCTACCTTCAGGAGTATCATTTGATTCAATAGGTTCAAACTCAGCTCGTCCACTTGCTGTCATTATTTCAGGGTTAACTCCAAAATCTATAAGTCCCCTTACTATCGATGAAGCCCTAGCTGTAGACAATTCCCAATTTGAAGGATACTTCTCTTTTACAATAGGATTAACTATAGGGGATTTGTCAGTATGACCTATCACATCGACTTTCACACCTTTCAAAGAAGATATTAGATCAGCTAATTTTTTTATCGTCGGAATCAATTCTTCCTTTATATCTGCACTACCACTTTCGAAGAAAAAATCATCTGCTAAACTTATCTTTATACCTTCTTCTAGAGTGGTAATTCTTATTTTTCTACTTTTTATTTCAGGTTTGAAAATTTCTCTTGCTTCCTGCTGAATCTTTGACAATGCTACTCCCGTTTCTCTGGCTGGTAAAGATTCAATTGAAGAACCTAATTCTGTAAATTGACCCTGTGATAAACTTTTACCTCCTGTCAAAAACCCAATATTCCCTGAAAACGATGAAAGTATCATTCTAGCTTCTAATCCTTCTATAACAGCGGCTGACATTAATACTACAAACAAAGCAAGAAGAAGATTATTCATATCAGCAAATGTAAATATCCATAAAGGCATTTCTCTTTTATATCCAAGCTCTTTCTTTTTAGACATATTAGCCTCCTTCTTTTTTTGAAAGTATTTCCTCTCTTAGCTTCGGAGGCAGGAAAGCAGTTAATTTTTCTCTGGTCAACGTTGGGTTATCACCTGCTTGTATCGAAAGCACTCCTTCTAGCATTATAGTCTTAACCAAAACATCTCTCTGGTTTTTAAGATCCAACCTAGTAGCCATAGGAAGAACTATTGCATTAGAAATAAAGACAGCGTAAAGTGTAGCTATAAATGCAATAGCAACACCATGAGTAACAGATGCTCTATCTTCAGCATGGCTCAAAGCTGCAATAAGTCCTACCAAAGCTCCAGCCATACCTAGTGCAGGCCCATAATACCCCCATTCATCAAAAAATTTTTTATTAAACAAATGCCTAAGTTCCATTTGCTCTATCTCAGTTATCATTATACGTTTCACCATCTCCGGATCAGTTCCGTCAACTATTAATTGTATAGCTTTTTTCAAAAATGGTTCTTTTATATCTTGAATGTCATTTTCCAAAGACAAAAGACCTTCTCTTCTCGATTTTTCAGCAAAAGTAACCAGAGTTTCTATAAGCTCCGTATAGTCTGTATCTTCCGTTGAAAAAAGAATCCTAAAAATCTTCGGTAAGTTTTTAACATAATCAAATGGAACCGAAACTATTGCTGCACCAAACGGTGAAACAACAGCTATCAAAAACGCAGCAAGATCTGCATACGTAGTCAAAGGTACACCATGCAAAAGAATAGCAATAAACATAGAAACTATAGATATAGATAAACCTATTACTATGTATAAATCAAACTTTCTATCTCCCATTTCCCTTCTCCTTATAATACCTAACTACCTCTACTATTTTTTCTTTAATCTTGTTATTTATCTCCTCTGGCCCCTCCAAAACAATATATGTAACTTCATTCATCATCCTAATTACAGTATTAATCTTTTTTTCTATCATTTCTATCTGTATAGGATTTATATTAATTTTCGAACCATCTATCCTGGTAAGCTGTATTAACATGATTTTAGTTTATCAATTATTAATCACATCTTTCAAGAAACTTGCTAGGGAGTTTCAAAACTCTAATCTACATCCATACCTTTCCTATTAAAACGAAAAATTCCCACATAGATGTACCAAATTCGCAAATTATAAAGCCCCTAAAGCTTATAAAAGCTCATCACCTCAAGAAAACTACCTCACCCTAAAAGGTATAGAATAGAAATACCATAATAATGTTACTTCTTTGAATAAACTGTAAAGAAGAAAAAGCCTTCAAAAACATTTCTATAGAATTGGATAACCCTTTAAAGTAGATCCATCTCTCAAAATAAATTACCTTTCTTAGGAAGTTCTACAGAAATATCATAGTAATAAAATTATCACTAAGAAGTTTGATAACACCTTAATAAAAAGAAACTACCTTATTGAAGGTATCTCAAAACTTACAAAGTTTTCTAAGTCTATTACTCCCAAAAGCTACCTTCCTTTAAAAGCTATGGAGAAGGAATATAATAAGAGTATTTCTAGGCTTAAGATAGAAGAAAAAGAAACTCAGAAAATTGGATTTTTGACAACAACACTTTTTAGAATCACCAAGAATAGTATCTTAAAAAGATCGTCAAGAATATTTGTTTGATCATACCTAGACATTATACTGAGTAATATAAATCCTACAATTAAAATAGGAATTCTAACCTTGATTGTTAATGTAGTAAATTCTGCTTTACTATATATATTAAGGAGGAAAAAGGTGTGTTTAGGTGTACCTGGGAAGGTTATAGATATATATTATGATTCGTCTCCTCTTATGGGAAAGGTTGATTTTGGAGGTATTAAAAGGGAAGTTTGTTTAGAGTATGTTCCTGATGTAAAGATAGGAGAATATGTTATAGTACATGTTGGTTTTGCTATAAGCAAGCTTAACGAAGAGGAAGCACAGAGTGTCTTTAGATATTTAGAGGATATGAATAAGATAAACGAGCAACTAGGAGATAATTTATGAAGTATATAGATGAATATAGGAATTCTGAAATAGCTAAAAGGTACATTGATGAGATATGGAAAGTTACTAAAGGTAACTGGATGATAATGGAAGTGTGTGGTGGGCAAACGCATACAATAATAAAATACAACATAGATGATGTTTTACCTGACAAGATTACGTTCATTCACGGTCCAGGTTGTCCTGTATGTGTTACCCCTCTAGAAATAATAGATAAAGCTATAGAGATAGCTTCATTAAAAAATGTGATATTTTGTTCTTTTGGTGATATGCTAAGAGTACCTGGCTCGAAGAAAGATCTATTTTCGGTTAAAGAGGAAGGTGCAGATGTTAGAGTAGTTTACTCACCAATGGACTCTTTAAAGATTGCTGTTAATAATCCAGATAAAGAAGTTGTATTTTTTGGTATTGGATTCGAAACAACTGCTCCCGCTAACGCTATGGCCATTTATCAAGCTAAAAGGCTAGGTATTAAAAACTTTTCAATGTTGGTATCTCATGTGCTTGTTCCACCTACTATGGAAGCTATATTAAATTCTCCTAATAATAGAGTTAACGCTTTCTTGGCTGCTGGCCATGTATGTACTGTTATGGGATTTACGCAATACGAACCTATAGCTAAGAAATATAAAGTACCAATAGTAGTTACAGGATTTGAGCCATTAGATATACTTCAAGGAGTATTGATGGCTATACTTCAACTTGAAGAAGGAAGATACGAGGTAGAAAACCAATATACCAGATCTGTTAGGAGAGAAGGAAACCTTCAAGCACAGAAGATAATTCAAGAAGTTTTTAAAGTTGTTGATAGGACCTGG
>JBKBIJ010000172.1:0-3660 GCA_046299455.1 Brevinematia bacterium
GATGTTATTCTTTATAATGGCGACTTCATGTCTAGAGATACTGCTGAAGACATTTCACTTTATAAAAATTTAGCTGATTTAGGGTGGAATTCTGTAAAGATTATGAAACAAAAAGGTGTTAGTAAAAAATATGTTAAGATGATGAAAAAGAATAAAAAGAAGAACAAGAAGAAAAACAAAAAAATGAAAGACTTTTTGTCTTACGTTTTTGAAGAAAACGACTATGATACATTTGAGGAATATGAAAGAGAAATGTTAGAATTTACTTCTAATAATATATTAAAATAATAAAGGAGTTGGTCCTAAATGAGTACAAAAAGACTAAGAAGTAGAATTTTACAATATTTCAACAAAAGTCTTCTTCAAGACTTATACAAAATAACTAAAAACAACACAGTGTCAGACAACAACATTAAAGCAGATGTAATGATAGAAACATTACAAAGGCATGGCGTTGATTTTGTAGAGCTAGGTCCGGGAACTAACCGACTAGCTATCTTAATAGATAACTATGTGTTTAAAATTGCTCTTGATAAATGGGGCATGAGAGATAACTTAAACGAATTCACAGTTTCGAAAGAGCTTCAACCTTATGTAGTCAAAACATATGAAACTAACGAGCTAATTTCGGTTTGTGAATACGTTACTCTTATCTCAAAAGAAGAGTTCGAAGAACAAAAAGAAGTAATTAGAGATATACTCTCTATTATCGGAGAAAGTTACCTATTAGGTGATGTTGGTACTGTGGGTCAAAACTTTTGTAACTGGGGTTACCGTGACAACGGTGAACTAGTTATATTAGATTTTGCATATATTTTCAGAATTCAAGGCGATGAGCTTCTATGTTCCAAAGATAAATCTATATTAAATTATGATGAGAATTTTCATAATTTAATTTGTCCTAAATGTGGTAAGAAATATACATTTATGGACATTAGAAGAAGAATTACTATGGAACAAGAAAAGAGAGAAAATGAGATTGCTAAACAGTTAGCTTATAAGCTAACTAAACCTTTTGTAGAAGTTGCTTCTAGTTATAAGGAAGAAGAATTAAAAGCTTCTTCTTTATATAAATCAAAACAAGAAAGTAATGTTAATAAGGAGGAATCTGTTATGAGAAATGAAGATTACTACATCTCTCGTGAAGAGAGCGAAGAATCTTATTTAGAAGCTCTTAGTCTGATGAAAAAGATTAAGAGTGGAACAACTGAAGAAGATGATGTTCCGAAACTAGATACATCTTCTAAAGTTGAAACGAACAAGATTGAAATCTATAAAGAAACACCTACTGAAACAACAAGCATTAAGTTCATTAAGCAAACAAAGCTTGATGAACAACAGTTTGAATCAGAAGACTCTTCTCAAGATATGTATCAAGAAGAAGGAGAAGAATTAGATTTGTATATTAGTGACGATGAACTGGAAGGCGTTTTAGAGTATCTCGAAGAAGAATATGAAGAAATTCATACCTATGACCCAGAAGGAAATGAATATAACCCTGTAACGTATGAAGTTGCAGTTGAAACAGTAAACAATCAAAACCTTCCAGAAGAAAAAATGGATGAAAAAGTTGACAATTTAGAACAAGTCGTTGAAAAGTTAGAATCAGATAATGAATCTGAAGTCGTGTACACAAACGAAATTAAAGTAAACGACAACGTTCAAATTACTAACACTGTTCGTATTAAAACAGACGATACTGATGTGGAAAAGCTTCGAGAAGAGTTAAGTAATGAATTTGAAGAATATTACGAGGAAAATGATGAAGAAGATCATCTAGTCGAATTAGCTTCAGACTTTCTTCATTTAGAAGATGAACTAGATGAAGAAATCAACCGAAGAAAAAGAAATAAAACTTGGAAGTAGTTTAATAAATATAGAGGAGTAAATTAAATTTACTCCTCTATATTAATTTATTTCGATAAATAATAATTAAAGGAGAGAATGACCTATGGGTGTAATTATTAGAATGGATTCGAAAAAGTTTCTTAAAGATTTTATTAAAGAAAACGATCCGATGGAATTTCAATATGTATTAATTAGTGAAAACATCACAACGAAAGAAAAGTTTAAAAATGTTAAAGCGATCCCTTTACTTATTCCGCCAGTGTCTGCTATTAGTGAGTTGGAAAACGAAGGGTTTAAGTCTTATAGAAAGGCTTACTTGAATTATTTGAGTAATCCTAAAATTGAAGCTTTTATTTCTATTATTGTAAAAGCTGTAGTAGATAATGAACTTAAAATTGTATTATTATGCTCGCAATCAGAAAATGAGTTCAAGTATTTGAAAATTATTTGTGAATACATTGAAGAAGTATATAAGCTAAAGACGTATACTTATAAATCTTATAAAGAAAACCCTGAAAAAGCTTGTAAAATTAAAAATAAAGACGAAGTAAAGAAAATTCTTAATAAGAAGCTAGAAAACCTTTATTCAAATAAAGAGGTTGATTTAGAAACTAAGAAAGATAAAAAGAAACTAATGAAAGAATTGAAAAAGTTAAGTAGAAAAGAATTAATTAAAGTAGCTAGAAAGAAAAATATTGACGTGGATGAAGATGCGGACAAAGATAAGATCGTTAAGAAGATAGCAAAGAAGCTAATGAAGATATCATAAAGACTTCACGTCTTTATGATATTTTTTTGTGTCTATGAAGGGATGAATAGCATATGGGTATATATAAGTATCATAATTATCTTAATAAAGATATTGTTTTACTAGTTAATAGAGAAATAACCGAGTATGATATGGAATCTGCCGGATTTAATATTATAAAGAACTTTAATCTTCTACCATTAGAAGAAATTTATAAACTAGAAAAAATGGATAAGAAAAGTAGACATATTGAAATAGGAATGATCCAAAAACAAAATAAAGAATTAGTTTCCAAAATGAGTGAAATGTTTATTTATTTAAGAAAAAAATTTATAGAGGAAAATAAATTAAACGACGAGGATATTTTGTCAATAAAAAAAGATGCAATAATAACTTTAAAAAGATGTAAAAATACTTATATAGAAGGTATTACATTTAGAGAGAAAAATATTTATTCGTCATATTATTATATAAACAAATATGAGTTTTATTACAATAAAACCCAATTACATGTAAAAGGTATAAATGATGAGAAGTTGAAGTTGCATGAAAATTATATGCTTGAATTTATAAAGACATACGCCAAAATGAATGAAATATCCCCTAAGAAAAGAACTGTTAAATTTGTAGTAGATTTCTCTAAATTTTATAAAAATAAACAACTAGAAATAGGGTTTTATAGAGAACTAAATAACCAGTCTTTATATAGACTGAAGGATGTGTATTTTGACGGAGAATTTATAGGAGTGGAAAATATAAAAGATAAGAACTATGTGGATATTTCTTATAACTATTTAAATTATATTGTACCTCTATCGTCTCTATTGATATAATAAAGTGAAGACTAAGCTGTTGTCACTTAGTCTTCACTTTATTTTTTCTAGTGTAATCAATAAGATAGTATTCCACGACTCTAGTTATATATTTTAATATATAATCTTTAGGATGATAGTAAAGTAGCTCACCCATAAGTTCTTTTGAAATACCGCTAACAATTCTCAAAGTTAATTCTTTCAAATCATCTTCAAAATTATAAATTACTCTAACATCTTTAATTTTATAGT
>JBKBIJ010000173.1:0-3622 GCA_046299455.1 Brevinematia bacterium
ATACAGGTCTTCTTTAAGAAGTATTTCGACTTTTTGACAGTATTTTTCTACCTTTAAACGTAAAGTATTTTGAAACATCCATTTTTAATAATTCCGATTATACTAGCTTTGCTATATAACCTCTAAGGAAAAGTAATTTTTTATTAGGTTGTACTTAGAGGTTTCGTATGAATTTGGTGTATCTATGTAAGATTTTTGGGGTTAATAGAAGAAGTTTGTTTACAGACTGGACTTCCGAAATACTTACTTCACTTAAGTAGGACTATGCAAAAATTTTAATTTCTATACGTGTTTTTGAACGTCATTTAGTAACAAAACAATATTTTTGAAACATCCTTAGATAATATATTTTTGAACTTTAACATATTATCTTGAAATGTTTTCATTAAGATCATTATACTTTTTATAGTAAGCCCAGGTAGCTCAGTCGGTTAGAGCACTTCCTTGGTAAGGAAGAGGTCGTCGGTTCGAGTCCGATCCTGGGCTCATAGGAGAAAAAAGTATGGCAACAGACGTTATAGCTATGGTTTGTCAGGAATGTAAAAGCAAAAATTATTATACTAAAAAATCTAAAAAACTCCAAAGAGAAAAGCTAGAACTAAAGAAATACTGCCCTAAATGCAATAAAAGAACCTTGCACAAGGAAGGGAAAGCATAAAATGAAAGTTCCTCTTCTTGATCTAACAAGAGAATATAAGTCTATAAAATCAGAATTTCTTCGAGAGTTAGAAGTAATTTTTGATACTCAAAGTTTTATATTAGGAAAACACGTTAAAGAACTAGAGGAAAACTTAAAAGAATTCTTAAAAACAAAAGATGTTGTAGGTGTCTCTTCTGGTACTGATGCCCTGCTCATTTCTCTTATGGCTTTAGGTATCTCTAGAGGTGATGAAGTTATAGTGCCATCTTTCACATTTTTTGCAACCGCTAGCTCTGTTTCTAGAGTCGGAGCAACACCTGTCTTCGCAGACATCGATCCAGTTACCTACAACATTTCTGTAGACGAAATAGATAAGAAAATAACGAAAAAGACAAAATGTATAATCCCTGTACACCTTTATGGTAATCCATGTGAAATAGAAGAAATTGTTAACCTTGGTAACGATAAAGGAATAAGTATCATTGAAGATAATGCACAAGCCATAGGATCAGAATATAATGGTAGAAAAACAGGTAGTTTCGGTGTCATGGGATGCCTGTCCTTTTATCCTACAAAGAATCTAGGAGGCGCAGGCGACGGAGGTGCTATATCAATAAACGACGAAAAATTCTCAAGAATCGTCAGAATGCTAAGAGTACACGGATCAGAGAAAAGGTACTACCACGATTACATAGGAATAAATGGAAGACTCGACGAAATACAAGCTTGCTACATAAACTTTAGACTAAAAAAAATTGATCAAAATAACGAAGAAAGGAGAACCATAGCAAAAAAATATAACGAATTACTAATCGAACTAGAGAAAAAAGAACTATTATTTACACCAAAAGAAACCAAAAACTCAAAGCCCGTATATCACCAATATACAATAAGAGTACCAAAATACAGAGATAAACTAAAACAGTTCCTGCAAGAAAATGGAGTAGGAACAGAAATCTATTACCCTCTACCACTTCACCTCCAAAAATGCTTCTCAGAACTTGGCTACAAAAAAGGTAGTCTACCAAATACGGAAAAATCAGCTAACGAAGTTCTATCTTTACCAATATTTCCAGGGTTAACAGATGAAGAAATAAATTATGTAACAGATACCATAAAAAAGTTCTTCAAAAATTGATTTTAAATAAAACAAAATTTTAGAATCCAAAATGTGAAAAAAGTAGCTCTTTGCCTTATTTTGATATCAATCTCGATAGTAGCACCATCACAAAACTTTGGGGAAAATAATACAGAAACTAATAATCAAATTTATAACCTTCTTACTATCATATCAAACCTAGATACACACCAAATAAAACCATATTTCATACTTTCAAACACTAACATACTAACACCATTAGACCTAAAAGAAACTAAGTCACTAAAAGTATCTTTTGATTTTGATGAAGAACTAAAAATCAAAGATGAACCATTTTTCATGAGCTACGAGAGAAGATATGAGATCATATTTTTAGTTTCCATACCCACTACATATATGGTTACAAAATTTTTAATGGAACAAGTATCACTATATAACTATAAGGATATCACAAGAACCCTAAACACTCAACAGTGGGCTTTTATTATATTAAGCTCCATAATAATACCATTCATCGTTGCAACCGAAGATTACATTAACTACAAAAAGTTCGTCGAGGAAAAACTAAAATTTTAGTAAACGTAACGTGATGTAAAAACCATAGCAAATTCTACAAAAATCATAAACAACAAAAATGAGTAAAACATCTTAACTCTCGGATGCCCTAGTACAATTTCATAAAAAATCCCATCCTCTTCTGGAAATTAACCTTATGAACCTTTCCCCAAAATTTGACTATATTGTTCTTATTACATCTCTCGAATGCTTTCTAATGTTGTATAAAAAATCGAGTTTCATAAACCTTCTTTTCTTCTATCCTTCCTTACAACTTATTCAAACAAGTTTTATCATATTTATTTTCATGAATTTTAAGGAATTATAGCTTTTCTTTGAGTAGTAGAACCTAGAAGTTTCTAAAAATTTAGGGATAGTTTTGCAAAGGTAAGGTTATGTCAAAAATTCAGTTTCCTAAAATTTCTTCTTTCTCGACTTTTTTAAGCAATTATCCAATCTTTTTAAATATACTTCTAGTAACTCTTAATAGAAAAAGTAATACTTTTAGACATCCTCTTCCTCTAATTAAGTAAAGGATTAACAAGTTACACTTAAAGTTATGTCAGAAATTCAGTTTTCTATACCTCTTTACCTTACTTTCTTTCTCTTAGAAAGAAAGGATTACCCAATTCGTTAAAGGATATGCTCTTGAAAACATTAAAGTGAAAAGAGCACTTCCAAATGATAAAGTAATATTTTTGAAACATTGTCATTTTAGATAAGTACCTTTATAATGTTTCTATTCCATAGTTTCCGAACAACGATAGTTTCTTGAAATTATTACAACTAAGAGTTTTCTATAAATTTGTTACACCTGTTATCTTTACAACCTATTAAGATAGGTTTTCTTATTATGGTATTTCTATTTTATAACTTCTGAAAAAAGTATTTTCTTTGAGCAAAGCCCTATTCTTAGGAGTTATCAGATTCCTTAGGAGTATTTTTATATATCTTTGAGTTTAAGAGTAATATTTTTGACAGATTATCAATTATTCAAGTAAAGATTCTTATTATAGCATTTTTGTTCTATAACTTCTAGTAAAGTTAGTTTCCCAGAGAGATATTTTTTAAGAGGTTATCGAATTTTTTGGCAACATTTCTTACACATTTAAAAAGGAAAGTACTTTTGAAATATCTTCAAGAAAGGTAATTTCTTCGAGTTGTGATAATTTTTTATCAATTATCCAATTTCTTGGATGTTTTCTTAGATGTATTTCTTAACACCTTAAGTAAAAGGTAATACTTTTAGAAAACTCTGTTAAAATATTATAAAAGATATGGAAATACTATCCTAGGAGAATAAAAAGAGAGAAATATTATAACTTTTA
>JBKBIJ010000174.1:0-3607 GCA_046299455.1 Brevinematia bacterium
GGATTGAATATATAATGCTTCCTCTTAGATTTGACGAATTAATAAGTATCCTTTACAGTTTATTTTTTTATTTCGTTATTGGTTCTTTAGGAGCATTCTTAAAGGATTGGTATGAAACTTTAACTAATAAAAACGAAACTATTCGATTAGGCGAAATATTAATTGGAGGTTTATGTTCCACTTTTATTTGTTATGGGTTTCAAGACATTATACTTCAAAAATTTAGTGTGAATTTTCTCGTTTTTATAAATTTTTTACTAGGTATTTTAGGGTTTGAGATTTTTGGAAACATTACAAATATACAAAAAATAAAAACATTTTTATTTGATCTAATAGAAATTAGAAATAATTTGAGGAGCGGTAATGTTAGAAACAATTCTGATAGAAACCCATCTTTTCAAGACAATTCAGATAATGAATCTAACAAAACAAACCCTTCAGGATAAAAAAATAAAAAGTAAGTGGATTAATTTACAACCACTTACTTTTTATTTTTCATTGTTATCTTTGGAACTCTTCTTAATTTAAAGTTCTCAATAGCTTCTTTCATGAAATATTCATGACAGTTGAATTGGACTCTCTTATTTACTTTATAATAGGTACCGTCTTCGTTCATTTTATAACAGTTGAATGTGTCATCCCAATATCTTTTCACAATATTAAGGAGCTTTTCTCTAACATCATTTTCTGTTATAGGAACCATTATTTCTAGTCGTCTGTCCAAGTTTCTAGTCAGCATATCAGCACTAGAAATGAATACTTCTTCTTTACCTCCATTATGGAAATAATAAATTCTACTATGTTCTAAATATCTACCTATAATACTTTTTATCACTATATTTTTATTTATAGGTTTCATAGAACATATTCCTCTACACAATATTCTTACTTTAACTCCTTTTTCCGATGCTTCATAAAGTTTACGAATAACCCCTTTGTCAGATAAAGAGTTTAGCTTCAAGAATATATATGCTTCTTTACCTCTACTTGCATTTTCAATCTCTCTGTCGACCATTTCATAAAATCTCGTACGAATGTTAAATGGTGAGTAAAATATCTTATTTATTTTTTCTCTAGGTTCAGAAAATCCTGATAAAATGTTAAATATTGAGATTAAATCTTCACCTATTTTATTAGAATCTGTAAAATAGGAGAAATCTGTATAAATCTTAGCTGTGCTATCATTGTAATTTCCTGTACCTATATGGCAATATGTTTTTAGATTTCCTTTTTTATTTCTTCTTACGACTAAAATAAACTTACAATGGGTTTTCAAATCATCGAATCCGTAAATAATTTTACATCCAGAAATTTTAAGCTTCTCAATTAATGACATATTTCTTTCTTCATCAAATCGTGCTTTAATTTCTAAAAGAACGCTCACTTGCTTACCGTTTTGAGCCGCTTTACACAAAGCATTAACGATAGGTGATTCTGATGAAGAAACGCGATATAGTGTCATCTTTATAGCTAATACATCTTTATCCTCCGAAGAGTGTTCGAGAAACTTTACAACAGGACCGAAAGTTTCATAAGGATGGTGTAAAAGTATATCACCATTATCAATAGCTGTAAACATATCGTGTTCACTAATCAATTCTTCAGGGTATTGAGGAGAAAAAGGTTCGTACTCAAGAACAGGTTTCTTTATATACCCCTTAGCTAAAAATGATAAGTCTACAATATCACATTTGAATATGTGAGGTTTCTCTATATTAAACATTCTTGTCAAAATCTTTAGAAACTGTTTTGGTATATCCGAGCTAACATCCATAAATATAGGTTCACTAAGTTCTCTTTTTAAAAGAGTTTGTTTCATTCTGTCGATTATATAGACATCTTCATTACGTTCTAACTCAATATCTGCTTGTCTCAAAATTCTAAAACAACCTTTATAATCAACTACTTTGTTCATGAATAATTTATCCAAAAAGTTAAATATAATCTCTTCTAATAGAATATATTTATCCTCATCTTCATCTGTTTCTATCTTATAAAGTCTTTCCAAACCATTATCAATAGGTATAATTGATAGAACGCTTAAATTTTGGTTTACGTTATCACTTAAACCTACTAAAATACATAACTGTTTGGAACGAATTAAAGGAAAGTCTTTAGTTGTATCAATAGTTATAGGTGTTAAGAGAGGATAAATATTTTTGAAAAACAATCTCTCAACATAACTTTTTTCTTTATCACTCAATTCATTAAATTTACTAATGATTATATCTTTCTTAAATAGTTTATAAAGCAATTTACCGTAAACTTCTTGCTGAATTTTCTTGAAAGAAATGATCTCTTTCAATAATTTTTGATATTCTTCTTCAGGTGTTAACCCTGATATATCTAGTTCTTTATTTTCTCCCATAATCTTATTTAGAACAGAAGCAAATCTAACCATAATAAATTCGTCTAAGTTTGAAGCTGTTATACCTAGAAATTTAGTCTTTTCTAAAAGAGGGACACCCTTTCTAATTGTTTGATGAAGAACTCTTTTGTTAAACTCTATCCAGCTAAGTTCTCTGTTAATGTAAAATCTCGGCTCGTTAAAACTAGAAGTTACATTTAATTCTACTTGATTATACACATCTTGAATAGTGATATTTTTATTCATATTGATTTCCTCCTATATATTTTTATTCTAGATTAATAATATATAAATAAAAAAGAGTATTCTATAGAATACTCTTTTTTAATCCCAATACATAAGCTCATCTTTCCATCCGGGCATTAATTGATCAACTATATCTTCGACTAATTCGTTTAATCTAGATGCATCGTTAACAATTTCATGGTCTGACAACAGTTCAATATCAAAAGTTTTAATTAATTTATTACAGTCTAATATACTTACTGTTATTCTAGGATTTTCTTCTATTACTCCCTCTGCATTTCTTTTAACCAACATGTTAATTTCAATATTGAATCTTCTTATCAATTCAGTAGTTTTCTGTTTACTATCTATTATTACCCTAGTTCTATCTTTTTCATCAATAATAATTTCTCTATGCTTATCAATTTTTAAATGTTTCCATTCTTCAGGAATAATAACTTCAACTGTATTGAAATAGGTAGTTTCTATTAAAAATCCTAGTTCGGATAATTTGTTTTTAAAGAAAATGTCACTCTTTTTATTAAATACACGAGTCTTGTATCTAATAGCAAACCTTTGCTCACCGTCTTGCTCCAGTACATAAACAACAGGTTTACCTAAAAGTTTAGTTGTAGTTTCATAAACATTCATAAACTTTGTCATAAATTATCCCCCCGTTATTTTTTTATCTCTCTTCTTCCAGTTTTAATAAACTGGTGCTCAATGTATTAATATAAAATAGATTTACATAAATTAATAATCTATAAGTAGATGTAGTGTTTACCTTTTTTGTTATAAGTTCTAACTTATTAAAGTTTATTTCATAATCTTCATCTTCTTTTAAAAGTTCATTATCTTTATAAATAGCAACTTTCATAAATGTATTTATCGGTATAGAATTTTTTATATGATAACTAATAGTAGATTTTAAAGATTCATTTATTAGTGGAGAAAAATCGAGATAGTCATTATATTCGCTTGATTCAACTTTATATAAAGTATTCGCATATAATA
>JBKBIJ010000175.1:0-3587 GCA_046299455.1 Brevinematia bacterium
CCTTTTCCATTGTCTATCTCGTAACCGAAAATCTGTTTTCCTCCTTTTTTGCATGCCTAGGAAGTATATTCCCCGATAAAATAGAAGGCAAAAACTCTAAAAATCACAGAAAACTATCTCATTGGTTCGTTTTGTATTTGATCCCTCTTCTGTTTCTGCTCTTTGCTTTTAAAGCTAATAGTCTTTTGTTCGTTAGCTCCAAATACTTTTTAGATCACATGATTACTATGCCTTTTCCCTTTTTTGCCTATTTTTCAGCTTTTTGGTTTTTACTAGGCTGCATTCTCCATATTATAGAAGATGCTTTGACTGGACGTGTGCCACTCCTGTCCCCCAATAAAAAAAATTTCTCTTTAAAAATAACTTCTACAGGCTCTCTCTTCGAATATGCATTAAGCTTTTTGCTTCTTGCTATAGTCCTTTTTACTTTGGTGTTCTCTTCTAGAACTTTCTCTTAAAATCTCCACAAAAAGATCCGATAAAGTCTTTCGCTCTCTAAGAAGCGTTAACATCTTTTGATTATACTCGTCAAGAAGATAAATATAAGTGATAAACTTTCTACTTTGAGAAAGTCTATCTATCCTTCCAGCAACCTGAGTAAACTGGATTAAAGAACTTGGAACAGTTGAAAAAATTAAATTGCCATATCTGTCCAAATTCGCACTCTCTGTAAAACATGAGGTTATTATTAGCGGTTTATCCTGTTTTTTTAGTATCTCAACTCTCTTCGAGAAAGGAGTCGATCCCGTAATTACATAAGCAGAAGTTTCCTTTCCTAAAAGTATAGCCTCATCTACAAAATAGGTAAATACTACCGTGTCAGGATTGTCCTTAAGAAAATCTTTTATAAACTCATGCTTTTTAGTATTATGAATACTTGCCTCTCTATAAAACTGAATAAACTTTCCTTTTATGCTGTCTACAAGATCTTCAAAAAAACTCTCAGGATCTGATTTGTCTTTTATACTAGAAATTACCGCTTCTTTAAAGCTTTTCCACGAATATTGAGGAGGAGTGCGAACTTCATACATTACCTCAATCTGTTTAAGATCCGTGATTTCAGATCTGTCTTTCCTAAAAAAATAAGGAGCAATTTTTTTTAATATCTCTTCCTTAGCCTCAGGCTTTGGAATATAATCTATCCCTCCAAATGGATTTATCACTCTTTCAAAATAATCTTCAACAAAATCTCTCCACCGACCAAAAATAGCTGGATTTATAATAAAAAACTGAGAATAAAGATCAATAAGTTCTTTAAAAGGAGTACCTGAAAGCAGAACCTTTGGAAATCGATACTTTGCATAAGCAAAAAGCATCCGTGTGGTTTTTGCCCTAATGTTTTTAACTCTGTGTGCTTCGTCAAGTACAAGAAACTCTATATAAGGAAGCTGCTTGCCTGTCTTAAATCCAGATAAAAGCTTTTCATAGTTTATAACTATATAAGACTTTTTTGGCACCTCAAAAAGATTTAACTCTTTCTCCCAAATGGCAAAAGCAGACTTTGGACAAACAATAAGAGCCTTTCTCGGTTGATACTCTTTTATAAGAAATGCAACAATTCTAGTTTTTCCTAACCCAGGTGGAAGCGCAATATAACCTTGAAAATTGTTTTTGATTAAGAAATTTATAGCCTCTTTTTGATGATCATATAACTCTACCATCCCAAAACCTAATCTATAGCTTCCTCCTACGCTTTAAATCTCTTTACATAGCTATTATTTTATTATTTTTTATATTATTTTCAAGTTTAGCAAAATACTTTCTCTTTTATTCTTTTATGCGAATAGAAATATTTCACCTTCTGGCTTTTATTCTTTTTTGATAAAAAGGTCTACTTCTAAAGAATCTATCACAAATTTAGTATGAAAACTTGAATCTAAAGTTCGGTTTGCTTTATCTAAGCATTCTGCTATTTTTTGAGCAAGCTCTCTCGAAAATGTGTCAAACACAAGCTTAGTATCATACTCATAAAAACCAGTAAGAGGTATATACTTACTTACTTTCCCAATAATTACTCTCATTGCTAATCTAGACATTTTTTTCTCCCTCCTGCCTAAATTTATTCCCTAAATGCTGCTAAAGCTTTCCTTCTTTTAGAAATCATTTTTAACCTCTATTCTAGCCTTCTATATCTTTATCTTCCAGGATGTCTAAGTACAAGAACTGGTCGAGAAGATCGAGAAGATGTAATGCTTGTCTGCTGCTTTAACCTTTGATTAGTATCCTTTTCTACTTTTTGCCAGTTTACTTTTACTTCCTCTACCAAGTTCCATAACCTTTCAGTAGTAGAATTGAGACATTTTATCCCAATAGGTCTTGATCTCTTAACTTCTTTACCTTTATGTTTGAACACTATATAAGCAGGAAAAACAAGATGAACACCACAAAGGGAACAACGCTCTTTTTCATGAACTCTAACCTTTCCATAATGTACTACCTCTTCCTCTAGCTCTTCTATAGGTTTCGTTGTGATCTCTTTTAAGGTCTTTACAATAAGTGGCTGTCTCAGTAATAAATACAAAATCTGAGAAGTAGAAAGCAAAGTCTCAGCATACGCTTTCATTGCTGCCAATAAGTCTTTAGTGAGAAATTTCATTTTTTTTGCTCTTTCATAAAGCCTAACTAAATTTATAGCTGATCTAACAATAGCTCTCTTATCTTTAGGAGGTTTTAATTGCGAAACTATGTTGCCTTTGTAATCTATAACCCTTATAACATAATCCCTTTCATTTTTTATTCTCATGGTTCCCCTCCTTTTAATTTGATTTTTGTTTAATTTTCAGTTGTTTCACTTAAGATAGACCTAAACATCTGTTAGTATGAAGCTAAAAGTAAGAAAGATTGCCTGTTTTAGATGAAAAATCTTAAATTTAGTCTGAATTAGTGAACTTTCTTATTTTAACAGTCTTTCTCTCGTTAAACTCTTGCTGCTTACCTTGATTCCAATTTTGTACAGGTCTAAAATATCCAACAACCCTCGAATACACCTCACATGCTACTTTTGCTCCATCTTCGTGAGGATGTGGACAAAATTCATGCCTCCCTGGAATATATCCATGAATCGGACAAATAGAAAAAGTCGGAGTTATGGAAAAGTAAGGAAGCCTAAAGTTTTCTACTATGGTTCTCACACTGTTTTTTACTATGTCCCTATCCTGAATTTCCTCCCCTACATAAAGATGTACCACAGTCCCCCCTGTAAATAAAACCTGTAAATCATCTTGATGAGTTAAAATTTCAAAAATATCATCCGTGTAATATACAGGTAAGTGGCAAGAATTAGTATAATACGGAACATCAGGTGTACCTTGGGTTTTGATTTCAGGAAACTTTCTCTTATCAATCCTTGCAAGCCTATAACTTGTCCCCTCAGCAGGAGTCGCCTCCAAATTATAAAGATTTCCAGTCTCCTCCTGAAATTGAGAAATCTTCTCTCTCATAAACCTAAGCACCTTTATAGCAAACTCCTTCCCAGAAGATGTATATATATGCTCACCTAAAAAATTAAGACATGCCTCATTCATCCCCACAATACCAATCGTTGAAAAATGATTAGACCAATATCTTCCAGTTCCCTTCTTTATCCC
>JBKBIJ010000176.1:0-3576 GCA_046299455.1 Brevinematia bacterium
TTGCCAAACAAATCTTGAAAAGACCAGAACCTTGAGAAATACCATACTCAAAAAAGGCTATCACTTCAAAGAATTATTATTCTTTAGAAATTATTGAGAGAAAGTACCGTGATAAGAGCATATCTCTCTTGAAGGTCTAAAAAATATCTTTAAGAAGTTGGGTAGTCATTTAAAAAAGGGGTTGAGAGAATGTTCCAAAATTTATAGAAACTTAGTAAATTTAGATTTTTGACACCGATTAAAGTGTTTCGATCTAGGAAAAATGCTATTCTTTAGGAGTTATGGAAAGAAGTACTATATAAGAGTAACTATCTGAATAGGTTGAAGAATAAATGAGAAAAAAATTTAGATAATTAGCATCTTTCTAAGAGTTTAAACTCTTTAAGGCTACTACTTTAAGAGACTACGCTTTTGGAAATTCTGTAGAAGAAGTATTATAAGAACTACTTATTTAAATAAGGATAATAAAGGAACTATAAGAAGTTCTGCTACAATGTGGATATCCAAAGATTCGTATCTCAATAGTTCTCTAGTAGGGTAAAAAGAGTGAAAGAAAAAATACGTAGATACTGCTTAGAAAACATGCTCATAGTAAAATGCTTTGAAAAAATCTTTTTAGAAGTTATAGAGCAAAAGTGACATAAATGGTAATTGTTAGAATATGTTGTAAAATTAAACGTAAAAGAAGAGCATAAAAGATTGAATTTTTGAAACAAATTACTGTAATTAGAAAGAGATATTGGTATAATAATATACTTAAGTTTGATGAGAGGAAATAAAAAGGATGGTATTATTTCACTTTTGATGAGTAAAGATTTTGTTTCTGGTGAACAGATCTCTAGGAGTTTGGGTATAAGTAGGGTGATGGTTAATAGGTATGTAAGAATGCTTCGAAACGAAGGGTTTGATATAGAGATACGTAAAGGGAGAGGGTATAGATTGAATAATGTTCCTGATGTAATTTATCCTTCTCTTATTAGTTTTAAATCTAGTGTTTTATCTGGTTACAAATTTGTTATTTTTGATTCTCTGCCTTCGACTAATTCCTTTTGTTTAGAAAATGCTAGTAAACTTTCTCATAAGACTGTTGTTATAGCAAATGATCAGACAAAGGGAAGAGGAAGAATGGAAAGGATTTGGATTTCAGAGAAAGGCAAAGATTTGACAATGAGTATTTTTCTTAAGCCAGGTATTTACGCTGATGAGGTTATAAAGTACAGCATTTCTGCTTCTCTTGCGGTTTTTGATACTCTTAGGGATTTCGACATAGATAATGTATTTATAAAATGGCCAAACGATATTATGTACGAAAACAAGAAAATATGTGGAATACTTACAGAAACTACTATACAGTATGACACAAAATTGGTTGAAAACCTTGTTATAGGTATAGGATTGAATGTAAATAGTTCTCCTGGTAGTAGAATTCAAAACGCTATATCGATGTTTGATGTTTTAGGTTTCGAGATAAAGAGAAGTGTTATAGTAGGTAAAATTGTTGAAGCTTTCGATAAGTATGTTTCTTTATCATATGGTGAGGTTTTCGAAAGGTGGAGAAGTAACATGGGTTTTATTGGTAAGGTGGTTTTGATTAAATTTGGGGATGAAGAGCTTTTGTGTAGATTCATAGATGTTTCGAAAAGTGGAGAGATTATTGTTGAGAAGGATAATGAAATAAAAAAATTCGGTTTTGGTGAAGTTAGTTTGGTTTTGGGTTGATTTTTTTCCTTATTACTATTCCTTGAACATCCCACCTTGGGTGTGTCCATGAGAACCATTGGGTTGGGTCTTCTTTTATCCATTCTTCGAATATTTTGTTTATGTATCTCATTATGTGTTTGACGTTTTCGTCATTGTAGGGTAGGTTGAACGTGATAGGTTCGTAGAATTTTAGTTTATATCTGCCGTCATCCATCAAAATACTTCTTGCCATTACTATAGGTGATTTTAGTTTTAGATGAAAGACTGCTGGTCCTCTGGCTGTTGGTGCTTCCTTGCCAAAAAATTCAACATATATTGGATCAAAATAGTAAGCTTGATCTACAACCATCCCAACTATCCATCCTTTTCTTAAAAAGGATATGATTTTTTTTAATTCTTCTGGTGTATTGTATATTGTTTCTAGATTTGATTTCTTTCTCATTTCTAATATCATTCTTTCTGTGAACGGATTTAACTGTCTATTCATAACTACTGCTACCTTCACAAGCCCAAGCTTTGATGGTACTCCTGCTAAAAATTCCCAATTTCCAAAATGTCCAGTTACTACTATCACTCCTCTATTTTCACTTAGTGCTTTCTCTAGATTACCAAAATCCTCAAATTCTACAAAATTCCTATAATTTTCCTTGTTTATAATTTTGAGAAAGAAAGAATCAGTTATGAAGATACCTACATTTTCAAAAGTTTTTCTTAGTATTTTTATCACTTCTTTGTTAGTATTGCCAAATATGATTTTGGCGTTACTTGTAGCATATCTACGTAAGTTCCCTATAAGATTAAAAGCTATTCTACCTATAAGCTTTCCTAGCTTCTTGCTTTTCTTGAAACCCAAAATTAGTGAAAGTTTTTCTAAAACCTTAAAAAAAAGGTATTCTATAAAGAACATAATATGCTTCACAGGCTTGGATTATATTCAAAGGTGTTGTTTTTTTTCAAAATTTTATATTTTCATTCTGTTGAACTTTTTACACTACCGAAAGATCTTATCTGGATAATTTGTAAGAAGGAGTAGTTATTTATAATTTATAGAGACTTTCTAGATTCTATAACTCCATGAAACTTCAATTCTTAAGAAGTTATGGAACAAGAAATGCCACAGTAAGATCATATGTCTAAATAAGTTGTAAAAAATAAATTTAGATTTAAGAAGACCCTAGTGGACTCACTCCAAGAAACTATCTTTCTATAGAAGTTATAGAACAAGAATACCGTAAGTGAACCTACCTAAGAAGAAAGATACTTAGTAAGTTGAAGTATCATTAGAATGGAAAACTATTTCAAAATTTATAGAAACTTCTAAATCCCATTACTCCTAGAAATTACTATGTAGTTCTTGGCAAATTGTAATTATCACCTTTCTAAGAGCTTAAACTACTAAAGCCAATACTCCAAGAAACTATACCTAATCTTTTAGTTGTAACTTACTGACATTCTCTTAAGTTATGAAAAGATGATGTAAAAATTCTCTTTCTCATTTGATAATGTTCAAAAACCTGTCTAAGAAATTCGATAAACCTCTAAGAAAGTCCATTGTTCAAAAAAACATCTTTCTCAAGAAGTTACAGAAAAGAAGTACAAATTCTCCAATAAGTTATAAAGAAGAACGAGAGAAAAAGAAAAACAAGAAATTTAATCTCTGATACATCATAACCCTTTAAATATAGCTTATTGATACTTTCTTCACCTAGAAGAAAGAAAATAATCCCAAAATATTAGTTTCCTACCAAAAAGATATCTTTCGATCTGAAAAACTAAGTTTCTTTAGAAGTTAAGAGAGGCTTTGGTGAATAATTCTGTGAAAGAGTTTCTTGGAGAGATTCTTTGGAAAGTTTCGATACTCTTAGTCTTAGATTG
>JBKBIJ010000177.1:0-3519 GCA_046299455.1 Brevinematia bacterium
AAAATTCGGCTATCTTTTCACGAATAGTCTTATTATCAGTCTCCAAAAGTATCTTAAAAGACCTTTTCTCTATCTCCTCTATCGCCTCTTTATCATAATCAAAACAAACTGGATAGAAAAGATGGCTATTGTTATGATTTGAAGTTTCAAACGATCTTAATATTAATACCACAAGCTTTTGATCAGAAAGCTCTCTTATCACATCTGCAGGAATCTTAATCCTTGGTTCACGTAGTTTCCTTTCTATACCACTTGCCGAAAATGAAGAAAGATACATCTTCAAAAGCTCTCTCATTAATTTTTTATCCTTCTCAACATAAGGATAATTAAGAAGAACTACACTATACACACTACCAGCAAGCTTTTTATACAAAAGATAAAATTTTTCTTCAGGTAAATAAGGTATCAATATCTTATACTTATCCACACTTCTTAACTCAGAATTTCTAAAATCCTTATCAGATAAAGAACCAGCTAAGTATAACAAAAACCTGCCTAATTCACGCTCTCTATAATATTTAAATACCACATCCGAACTACCAACCCTTTCTTTCAAAATATTCAAAAACGAACCAAAGTTATCCTTCAAACCTGCTAATAAATCACAACTAACTTCTTCTGAACGTTTTAACAATATCACAAGAAAATCAACTAAGAATCTAATAAAATTTCTATGTTTCAGTATACTCTCATCAAATTCTATTTTTTTCCCATAGCTAAACATCAAATCACAAACTGTGTCTAACCTTTTGTTTAAGTAAGAATTAAAATTTGGTGTATTATCATAAATTTCAAGAAGCTTTTTAACTAACAAAGGACCAAAATCACTATCCAACCATTCTTTTGCATGTTTTACATAAAGAAAACGGTCTAAAATATCTATATACGATGCTTTCTTTTCAGAACTAAGTATAATTTTGAGATAAGAAAAAAGCGCATCCTTCACTCCTACTCTATAAAAAGATTCATACTTCTCACGAGAATAAAATATATCATTGAGCTTGGATATGAGTTTCGTGGTATATTCTATGAAAATGTAGATATCCTTATGATAAAAAAGCTCGTAAATTAAACTCAAGAGTAAAAAATAGGCAGGATAACTTAATTTGTATACATTATCATTATCTATAAAATCAAAAATTGCATCCTTCAGTTCTGGCTTTTTATTGACACTATTAATAATAGCTATAGGGAGATAAAATATAGACTTAAGAAGTTTCGTCTGAAAAGACTCGTTACTATCAAATCCATGCAAGTTAATTTCTGAAAGCAAAGAAAATAACTCTGCTTCTGAATTTATCCTTAAAGTCGATATCTTATAAATAGACAATTTCATAATATCTTTAATTTCCATAGAATTCACTCCTTTCACTTGACTTTTCACCAGAACTAGACCTTTAAACCCTTGATTTGGCTCTTAATTTGGTTCTTAAGGCAAATAATCTCTGATTTTTTTAACAAAAATGTCAGCAAGCTCTGGATCAAACTGAGTTCCTGCATTATTTTTTATTTCAGAGATAGCAGTATCATAACTAAGAGCCTGTTTATAAGGACGTGCTTCTGTCATTGCAGAGAAAGCATCAGCAATTGTAATTATTCGGGCAAAAAGTGGTATCTCCCTCTCCTTAAGACCATAATATCCATTGCCATCCCATCTTTCATGATGATACATAATAAAAGGAATATAAACAGTTAACTCCTGATACCGTAACATTACTTCAACACCAAACAAAGGATGAGCTTTCATTACCCTCCACTCATCTTTTGTTAACTTTCCTTTCTTAAAAAGAATAAAAACATCTATCTTTAGCTTCCCTATATCATGTAAAAGTGAAGCTATACTTAGTTCTTTTAGTTCATGCTCAGTTAAACCCATTGAAACACCAAGTACCAAAGCAAACTTTCTAGATCTGAGTGAATGAATATATGTGAAAACATCTTTTTCTCTAAGAGAGACAAGTAAATCTGATGCAAACTTAGGAATATAGTAACTACTTAATTGTGTATAAATTTTCATTAATAAATTAAATTAACAAGAAAAAAGTGAGAAAGTCCTTGTTTTTGTAGTGAGGAATTTATTATAGTGAAAAAATGAATTTAAGAAACGAGGAAAGAGACTTAAAGTCCCTTTCCCTCAGACAAAAGATTATTCTTCTTGATTTTGATCTTTCTTCTTTTCAGGTTTAACCTCAATCATTTGTACCTTTACATCAGGTGCCTCTTTTACTAATTCGTTTACTATCAAAGTTACAGCATTTGCTATAAGATCACGAGCCGCCTCTTCTAAAGGAACTCTATCCTCTTTTGATACCCCAGTTAACCAAGGAGTGTTACCAGCAAGACCACCCATCGCTAATCCAAAGTTCCAATTCTCAGATCTTCCTTCTATCGACTTCGCAATTGCTATACTAGCATTCTTTACCCTCACAACTCTTATATCAAGTCCTAAATGCATCTTAGTTTTGCCTATCTTTAACCCAATACCATGCCTCAAAGATAAAGGAATAACAAGCCCTCCACCTCCTAAACTTCCCGATTTTTCAGCAACAGTAATTGCACCTGTTATGATGTAATCAGCTGGCTTCCTAACCTCTTCTAAACTCTTACCCATAAGAGCAAGCTCTTCTTTAAGATCTTCTAACACTGTCTTATCTATAATCTCAAAACACCCCGTATTTTTTAGTGCAGTCATTAACATATCAGCCAAACCATCACCTATAGGTCCAGCACTAAAACCAACAGATTTAATGTAAGTAGGTCTCTCTTCTACTTTGATTTTTCCTTCAAAACAAGATGCTGCTTTGCATTCAAAACTCTTTACTAAAACCCTTCCTATCGGTTTATCACACTTTGGAATGTTTAGAACTCTTTCCTTCGATTCCTTAAGATAGTTCTTAGACTCCTCTGCTTGAGAACTTGATATCGAAAAGTTAAATAAAACCATACAACTCAATAAAAAAATTACTAACCTTTTCATAACCTACCTCCTCATTTATTGTTATTTCTTATATTAAAAATTTTTAGCTCCTTTAGGACTGGGTAAAATCACCCAGCCCTAGTTATCATTTTTAAATCTCTTCTAAATCTTCAAATCCTTCCTCAATTTCCTCGGCAACTCTAATAATCTCTTCTTCAGTCTTACTTTGGTTTACTTTATTTTTTTGCCTTTCATATACATCAAAAAGAATGTTGACTTGATATCTAGGAATAACATCTTTGAGAGCATAAATCAACTTCCCTACAATTCTCAATTGGTCATAATCATTACTCTTCCTGATAAGTTGGTAAACATAGGAAAAAATACTGTTATTTTGAAGAACAAGCTTCCTAACAAACTCGTTTTTTCTCTCCTTATAAAACTGAAAGAGAAGTTTCTTATAGTTATTCTGCTCAAAATGTGCAATTTGTTTACCAACTTGCACAAGTTCCTCAATATCTTTAGCCTCTACAATCTTTTTAGTAAAATCAAGATAAGTAATTTCATCAAGGTATTCCTTTTCTCTCACTTCTTCTCTTACT
>JBKBIJ010000178.1:0-3506 GCA_046299455.1 Brevinematia bacterium
GTGCTACTCTAGGTTCGACAAATAACGTAGCAACAAATATGTAGTAGAGTTTTTGGGTACTTAATGGTTGTTTTACTCTTTTTCCCCAATCAGTTCTATGGTATTAGATACCTTTTTATCTTGTTTTAGTTGAAACTTTTGTAGGAATAATGCATAAAGAATGTAAACATGATATTTATAGTATGATTTCTAGTTGACTATTATTTCTAATTTTACTAAATTTCTTGAGAAAGGGAATGTTTTATGGAAGTATTGTTAGCTGTAGGTATGATTGCACCAGATTTTATTGGTGTAACTGACGAAGGGAAACAAATAAAATTGTCAGATTACAGGGGTAAATATGTTGTATTATATTTTTATCCGAAAGATGATACCCCTGGTTGCACGAAGCAAGCTTGTAACTTCAGAGATAATATGAGTGAAATTGCATCAAATGATGTAGTAGTCATAGGTGTTAGTACAGACTCCGTAGAATCACATAAAAAGTTTAAGCAAAAATATAACCTAAACTTTATCTTAGTTTCAGATCAGAAGAAAGAAATATCATCAAAATACGGAGTACTAAATTTCAGAGGTACATCGAATAGACAAACCTTTCTTATAGATGACAAAGGGATAATAAGGTATATATGGACAACCGTTAATGTTAATACGCACGCTAAAGACGTTATAGCAAAGGTGAAAGAAATAAAATCGAAAGACCTCCAAAATTAATGTTGATATAAAAATTATATTAATTTAACAACATTTTATTTATATAATTTTATTATTTTGAAATAATTATATTAATTTTTGTATAATTTTTTCATGGATAGAAAGATTTACAAAGTTGGTATTGTTGGTGCACCTAATGTTGGGAAGACGTCGCTTTTTAATTCTCTTTCTGGTTCTAGTGAGAGGGTTGGTAACTGGCCTGGTACTACTGTTGAGAGGGTTGAGAAGCGTGTAAAAGTTGGTGGCAAAGAAATTATTTTTGTTGATTTACCTGGTACTTATTCTTTGTCGGTTTCTTCTGGTGATGAAAAGGTAGCTAAGAGTTCTATTTTTGTAGAAAAGTTTGATTTGGTTGTTGTTGTTGTTAGTGCTGTTAATTTTTATAATAGTTTATTTTTGGTGTTAGAACTTTTGGAGATGGGGTTTAATGTTATTGTTGCACTGAACATGATTGATGTTGCTAGTAAGGATGGTATTAAGATTGACATTGATAAACTTAGTTCTATTCTTGGTGTTAGGGTTGTACCTACTGTAGGTAGGAGTAGAAAGGGGGTTATGGAACTTTTGAAAGTTTTGTATAGGGTGGATGAGATCTTAGATAAAGGGGTATTAAAAGATTTTAGGATATTGTACCCTCGGCCTATTGAGAATGGAATAGATAGGATTGTTTCTGTACTTAGGGGGAGGGGGGTGGTTACTTCTAAGAGTCTGAGAGGGATTGCTATTAAGATACTTGAGGAAGATGATTTTGTTATTGAGTCTAAGGTTATGTACTACAATATTTGGCAAGAGATTTCAGAAATTATGAAAGAGGTTAGAAGGGAACTTAGGATGTTGTCGAGTGACGATGTAGATACTGCTATAGTTAGAACTAAGTATGTTTTTATTGACAAGATTATAAAGTCTTGTGTTTTGAAAACACCTAGTAAAAGAGAGGTTATTCAGAAGAAGATAGATTATGTTTTGACTAATAAGGTGTGGGGACTTGTTATTTTCTTTGGTATGATGTTTGGTATTTTCAATTTGGTTTTCTTGCTAGGTGATCCTTTGGCTAGCATAATAGAGAAAGGTGTTTCTTCGTTATCTGGTTTAGTTTCTTATGCTGGGGAAAAGTTCAATTGGAACAGTGTTTTTGTAAGTTTTCTGACGGATGGCTTGATATCTGGTGTGGGTAGCGTTTTAGTTTTTCTTCCTTATATTTCTATTTTATTTTTATTTATAGGTATTCTTGAAAACAGTGGATTTCTTTCAAGAAGTGCTGTAGTTATGGACAAGATTATGACAACTTTTGGTCTGCATGGTAAATCATTTTTGCCTATGCTTATAGGTTTTGGATGTAATATTCCGGGTATTATGGCTACTAGGATCTTGTCTTCTTTTAAGGATAGACTTATAACTATTCTTGTTTTGCCTCTTATTTCTTGTTCCGCAAGACTTACTGTTTTTGTTGTTGTTTGTTCAGCTATTTTTGATGAATATAAAGGTATTGTTATGTTTTCGATGTATTTGTTAGGTTTAGTTCTCGCTGGTATTTTTGGTATTATCTTTAGGAAAAATATTGCTAAAGGTGAATACTCTTTATTTGTTATGGAGATACCAGATTTTAGATTACCATCTTTTAGAGTTTTGTTTTCTGATATGCTTTATAGAAGTTTTTTGTTTGTTAGAAAGGCTGGTACTATTATTGCTATGGTTGTTATTATGGTCTGGTTTCTTGGTAGTGTTCCTTTTGGTGTTGATTATGCCTCTAAGGATAGTGTTTTAGGGATCATTGGTAACGTTTTAAAACCTATTTTTATACCTCTAGGTTTTGGAGATGATTGGCGAATTGTTGTTTCAATTTTTACTGCAATTCTTGCTAGAGAAGCTGTAGTAGGTACCCTTGGTACTGTTTATGGGGTTTCAGAAGAAGGTGTTACTCAGGTCTTGCCATCTGTTTTTACACCTTTATCTGGAATATCTTTCTTAATTTTTATGCAAGTGTCTATGTTGTGTATAGCTACAGTTGTTACTATATCTAGCGAAATAGGTAAAAAATGGGCGATATTCGGACTAGGGTATACTCTCGTTACAGCATGGATTCTTAGTTTTTTGATCTATAACTTTGGTAGAATATTAGGTTTTCAGTAGTCCTTTTATTCCCATTATTTTTGTAGGTAATCCATACAAGTTTATAAAACCTTTTGCGTCCTTATGATCGTAAAGATCTGTGCCTTCAAACGAAGATAACTCGGGGTTGTATATTGAATATTGGCTTTCTCTTGAGATTGGTATTATATTGCCTTTGTATAGTTTTAATCTGACTTTTCCTGAGATGGGTTTATTTATTTCATCGAAGAATTTGTCGAGTGCATACCTTACTGGGTGAAACCATTTACCAAAGTATACTAGTTCTCCATACTTTATCGATAGTATTTCTTTGAGGTATGTTGTTTCTCTGTCCCATACGAGTTGCGATAATAAGTTATGTGATACGTGTAGTATCGTAAGCCCGGGTGTTTCATATACACCCCTTGATTTTATACCTACTAATCTATTTTCTACTATATCTATTCTTCCTATTCCATTTCTACCACCAATTTCGTTTAGCTCTTCTAGGAGTTCATATGATTCGTAGAGTTGACCATTTATCTTTATAGGTATTCCTTGTTGGAACTCTATTTCAACTTCTTCTGGTTTATCAGGTGCTTTTTCCGGTGATACTGTCATTTTAAACATTTCTTCGTCGTATTCTCTTTTTGTGTCTTCTAGTATTCCTCCTTCGTAGCTAATGTGTACGATGTTTGGATCCA
>JBKBIJ010000179.1:0-3463 GCA_046299455.1 Brevinematia bacterium
AAGGATACCCAGGAGATCCATGGTACAGAGAATTCTATAGAGATTTAGGATACGATGCAGACTACGACTATATAAGACCATATATTCATGAGAGCGGTATAAGAATAATGACAGGAATAAAATACTATAGAATAACAGGATCAGACGTACCTTTAGACAGAAAAGAGCCATATAACTATAACAAAGCTATGGAAAGAGTCTGGGAACATGCAGGAAACTTCATATTCAATAGACAAAAACAAATAGAATATCTTTCTGGAATGATGGACAGAGAACCATTAGTAGTATCGATGTATGATGCTGAGCTTTTCGGACACTGGTGGTTTGAAGGACCACAGTTTATATACGCAGTAGCAAAGAAATGCTGGGAATCCAAAAATTGGGATACTCAGGTTGAAATGATATTACCAATGGAATACCTTCAAAAATACCCAAAAAACCAAGTCGCAACACCACCTATGTGTAGCTGGGGGTACAAAGGATATAACGAGTTTTGGTTATCAGGCCCTAATGATTGGATATATAGACACCTACATAAAGCAGATGAAAAAATGATAGAGCTAGCAAATAAATTCAAAAATACTAACGATAAAAACATAGAAAGAGCTCTAAACCAAATGGCAAGAGAACTATTACTAGCTCAATCGTCAGATTGGGCATTCATAATGAGAACAGGAACAACAGTAGAATACGCCGTAAAAAGAACTAAAGATCACATAAATAGAGTATTCAAAATCTATGATATGGTCACTTCAGGAAATATTGACATGAATTGGCTAAAACACATAGAGTACCTAGATAACATATTCCCAGAAATAGACTTTAGGTATTACGCAGATAAGTAACAAAATGCACCTTCTAAACTTAATATAATACTTCTCTCATACTAATCTGCACACTCATTTATTTCTTAAATAAGCTTACTTGCTTCAAATCTGGAAAAACTCTACCTAAATACCATACTTCCACTATCTTCAATATCTTAAGAATCTTAATAACTTTGGTGTACAAAAATGTTTCAAAAAATAATTTCAGTAAAAAATATTTCCAAAAAATTCGATAACTCAAAAAAATCACCTTTCTCCAGAAATTATGAACACAAATGCAATTAAAAGAAGTTATCTGTATAACTTTTATTGAAGATAAGTGATAGAAAGAAGCATAAAGAATTAGATTTTTAGTGTAGCTTTCTAATAGCATACTCCTAAACAGGTCGTAAGAGTAAACAGGTTTTCTAAATTTATAGTAAATTCCTAAGGGAATAGCTCTAAGAAATTAATGTTCTTAGAAAATTGTGTGTAACAGAAGTACAATATAATAACTTATCTTAATGTTTTCTAGGAAGGATAGGTAAAAGAAAATTAGATTTTTAATTCAACCTTTCTAATAGAAAATGCCTAAATAATTTGAAGTAGGAATTTAGAAAGAAATTGGATTTTTTACACATCTTCTAGACGTGTTTTAAGAGAGATATGACATATCATAATTTTGTAATAGAACTAGTGAGATAAAGGGATGGTTTAATCAAGTTGGAAGATTTGGGAGTAGAATTTTTGAGACATACTAACTTGGATCTTTACAAGTTTTATAGAAAAATTTTAAAATCTAGCTCTGGCATGTTTTAGAAGTCTTTTTTGGAAGGTTCATTGGTTACTTTAATTTATATGGACTTACTGTTAGCTATTAAGAAAGTAGTTTTTTGGAGTGGTAAGCCTTTCTAAGGATTTTTTAGTTTCATTAGTAATATTTTTAACACTTTTAATTTGTAAAGTGATATTTTTGATATAATCTTTTTTGTATTTTGAAAGATATTTTTGGGGATAAATAATATACTTGTGGTTATTGCAGTTTTTTCCGATGTACATTCAAATTTGGAAGCATTAGATGTGTTTATAAGTGAAACATACAGCAAAGTTGATATGTATATATGTTTAGGTGACATAATAGGATATGGTCCTGATCCGGTAGTTTGTATAAACCTAGTTAGATCGCTATGTGGTACAGATTGGGCTATAAGAGGTAATCATGAGAGAGCAATACTAGATCCAAAGCAGATTAATAAATTTAATTTCATTGCTGCTGAAGCGATAATGTGGACAATTGGAAGAATCTCTGATAATGAAATAAACTATATAAAAGAGCTAAGTGACATCATTGATTACGATAGTTATTTATTCGTTCATGGTGGATTGATAGAAATTGATGAGTATATAGTTTCAAAAAATTCGGCTATCAGAAATCTAAACAAGTTAGCGAACCTTAAGAAAAATATAATGTTTTTTGGGCATACCCATATTCCTGCTATATGGAGTTATGATAAATTTGAGGAGATAACTTTTAATGAGCCGATATATCTAGACAGTGAAAAGATCTATCTTATAAACCCTGGAGCATTAGGGCAACCGAGAGATAACATACCTCTTGGGTCTTATCTAATTTTTGATGATAGTCAGAAGTTCTTAGTATTCAAAAGATTTAAGTATGATATAGAAAAAACATACCAAAAAATAATAACAAGGGGATTACCTGAGTATCTAGGTAGAAGGCTAAAGTTTGGAATTTAACTTGACTATAATGCTTTCTATTTTACCGTTTTTAACATTTTCAATTTCCATTGTGATATTAGGTAGTTTTATGATATCACCTTTATTTGGTATTTTACCTAGTTTTTCTATAACAAATCCTGAGATTGTATTATAGAACTTTGATTCTAAATCAGTTTGGAAGGATTCGTTGAATTCTTTAAGCGAAGTATCACCGTTTACTATGAATTTTTCTTTCGAGACCTTAGTGAATTTTGATATTCCTACCTTGAATATATGGTTAAATATTATTTCGGGTGTGATGACTCCTATTATATTACCGTATTCGTCAATAACAACCGAGACTTCTAGATTTTTGTTCTTAAGCTCAATGACTAGATCATAGATTTTTTTTGTTTCAGGTGCAAAGTTTACTGGTTCGAGGTATTTAGATAATACCGAAGACTTATTTTGTGCGTAAGATAAAAGTTTTTCTATCTTAACGACTCCAACGATGTTTGTAAGATTTTCCTCATAGACAAAAATATATCTTGAGAAAGTATTAATTTTTTCAAGTGATTTTTGAATGTCTTTACCATCGATGCTTACTAAGTTAACGTTTGAGATTGGTATCATCATATCTTTGGCATCTAAACTAAAAACATCTATAATATTCCTAAGCTTATCATTTTTGATGTTTCTTTTTATAATTTCTATAAGCTCAACTCTATCGAATCTCGAAGTATAGAAGTCATTTTTCATAAATGGATATATTATAGACGTATCAACAAATCTAAATATAGGTTTACCAATTGTATTTATGAAATATACTATTTTGGCTACGATTAACACCATTCTTTCAGCAATAGTGTAGCCTCCTACCTTTGGAAGAATCTCCCCAAATACGGTTATTAGAACCGAAATGATTATGGTGGATAGTA
>JBKBIJ010000180.1:0-3450 GCA_046299455.1 Brevinematia bacterium
ATGCTATATGGTTTTTTGGTTGATACTTCTATAGGTATTTTATTCTCTTCTGCGTATTTTATCATATCATTTCTTCCTTTGAACTTACTTAAGAAGTCTTCGTCTTTCCAGGGGGATATTATTTTTAGTTGAGGTGCTAGTGCCTTGTATGACAATTCGAATCTTACTTGATCGTTACCTTTTCCTGTTGCTCCGTGTGCTACTGCTTCTGCTTTCTCAGCGAGTGCTATTTCAACTTGTTTCTTGGCTATTATTGGTCTTGCCATCGATGTACCTAGTAGGTAGTTTTCGTATTTTGCTTCCGATTTTAGAACTCTCCATACGATTTCTTCAACAAATTCTTTCCTAAGGTCTTCAATATACACTTTTGATGCTCCGGTGGTTAAAGCTTTTTCTTTGATTTTGTTGAAGTCTTCTTTTTGTCCAACGTTAGCAACAAATGCTATTATTTCTGCGTTGTATCTATCTTTGAGGTATTTCAGTATTACCGAAGTATCAAGTCCACCTGAATAAGCAAGAACTATTTTCATACGTTACCTCTCTTTTGAATTATTATTTATAATCTGTTTTGCCTTGATCAACATTTTAGTAGTATTTTTCTATTAATTCTTTCGCTTTTTCTGTCCAAGTGTTTTTATAGAAATCTTTCATCATTTTTTCATAAATTTTCTTTGCTTGATCAATTTCTTTTATTTGTATGTAACATATTATAGCGTAATACAATGATTTGACGACGATATCTTTATACTCTTTATAAATATACGATACTTTTATGTATTCTATTACTGCTTTATTGTAGTCGCCGTTTATTCTTAGGATTTCACCTATTTCGAATTGTGCTATTGCTGCTGTTTCGCTAAACACTTCCTCTGTTATTTCTTGGAGTAGGTTTATTGCTTTTTGGTAATTTCTTTGGGATTTGTATATCATTGCTAACTCAAGTTTTGCTTTTGAAGCACTTTCTTTGTCTTTTGATTTACTCACTAGCTCTAATGAAGATATTATTTCGTCGATATTTTTTTGAGATATATTTTGATTTTGTTCTTTTGTTGTTTTCTGAGAAGGTTTGTATTCTTGCATTTGTGAGGATTTTTGATCTATTTTTGAGATTTTTGACAATCTTATTATTGCTTCATTGTATTCGGGGGAATTTTTGAATTCATTTACTATCCTTTGGTAATGCTTTCTGGCCTCTGAGAAGTTTCCCTGGTTTGCTATTATATCTCCTAAAGTTAAAAGGGCATTTGGAACTTTGCTACTCGTTGATTTTGTTGTGAATTCGCTAAACATGTTTATTGCATCGTTTATACGTTTTGCATTGTAGTATGACCAACCACCCCAAAAATATGCTTCATCTCTTATTGCTGGATCCTGCGAGTTTCTAGCGATGAATAGAAATTCATTGCCTGCTTCTTCGTATTCTCCTTTGGTATATAGATATTCGCAATATTTGTATAGGTATTCGTAAGACTTTTGAAAATCCTTATATTTTGTCTTGAGTTCTGTGGTATAGTTCTTTAATTTTGTTCTATCTTCTAGTTTTATAGAGATTTCTATAATTCTTCCTATTCCTTCAATTATATGGTTTGTCAAATTCTGTTTTGATGATATTGGTATTACTTCTTTTTCAATGATTTCTATTGCTTTTTTCATGTTATTCTGCTTTTCATAGAAAAGTGAAATATAGTTATAATATCTTATCTTCTGTAGCTCAGAAATATCATCTAAGCTTATTAGGTTACTTAGTACTTCAATTGCTTTTTGGTATTCTGCTTTTCCGTCATATGACCATACAAGTATCTCTGATAGATTTTCGTATGTATTTTTGTCTTTATCTTGCTTTAGGTTTTCTAGAGCTAAAGAGATTGCTTTATCAAAATTTTTTTCCCTTACGTAGATCCATCCGAGATTTATTATAGCTGAGTTTATATACTTTCTGTCTTTACCGTTTTTTATGAGTTCTAAATAATATTTTTTTGCATCTTCTGTTTTTTTGATTTTCTCGTAGCATACTCCTATTAGGTAATTTGCTCTGTCTATATATTTTTTAGAACCATATACCGTTATTAGGTCTGTGTAGTACTTTATTGCTAGGTTGTAATTTTCGGATAAATAGTGTGAGTATGCTATTCCTTCTATTGCATCCTCTTTTAGGGATTGATGTGTTACTTGTGAATAGGAGGATATTGCGGATTTGTAATCTTTTGTGTTTAAGTTAGCTTCTGCTAATGCGAAATATACGAAACTTAGAGTAAAATCATCCTTTGAGTTTTCTGAAAATGTTTTAAAGTTTGATATGATCTGGTCATACTTACCTTTTCTGAGTAGTAGTTTTAGTATTTGAACTATTGCTTCATTTTTTATATCTTGTTCAGCATCCTTTGATGTTATTATTTGGAATAGTATTCTTTCTGATTCATCGGGTTTTGTGTTTTCAAGGATTTGTGAATACTTTAGTAGTATTTCGTTATTGTTTGTATATTCTGAGAGTAGATTTATAGCTTCTTCTGTGTTACCTTGGGAGTTAAGAATGTCTGCTAATTCTATTAAACTTATTGTTGAGAATTTTCCACTTTGCGATATTGCTAATTTGAATGATCTTATACTTTCTTCGTAATTCCCAAGAAGGTTGTATATTTTGCCTAGATTGTATGTTGCTTCGTTTACCATATCTTTTATATTTGAGTCTGAGGATATTGAGAATTCTTCAATTAGCTTTGAGAATAAATCCTTTGATTTTTCTAGTTGTCCTATAGTTAGGAATGCTATACCTGAATTGAAAAGTGAGTATGGTTTTAAAGGAGATCTGACTTCCGAGGATTTCTGAAAATACATAGCTGCATCGTATATTAGATTTGTTTGAATTGTTTGGTAAGTACCTTTTTGGTATAGTATTTTACCTATAGTATATAGTATTTCAGGAATATATTTTGAGTTAGGATAATTTTCTTCTAGTTCTTTTAGTTTTATGTAGGATTTGTCGAGGTCCTGGTTTTCAAAGTAAATTTTAGCTATTCTAAACTTAACATCTTCAATTATTGGTGCATTTTGGTAATCTTTTTCTAAGTTTTCTAGTATTTCTATTGCTCTTTGATTATTTTTTAGATTGTAGTATGACATTGCCATATAGTATCCTGCATATGGTGCATCTTCATCTATAGGGTAGTTTTTTAAATAGTTTTCAAAAGTTCTTATTGAGTTTTTGTAATCTTGTATATCAAATTGTATTCTACCTTTTATGTAAAGTACTTTTGGGAAGTGTTTTATATATTTATACTTACTTTCTATCAGACTTATTGTGTTTAATGCTTCTTGATGTTTTTTCTGGAAGTATTGAGATAAGAGGAGGTAATATAGTGAATCTTGAAAGTATCTACTGTTTGGATACTGGTCAATTATTATTTTAAACTGCGATTCCGAAACGATGTAAAGCTCATCTTTAAATGCACC
>JBKBIJ010000181.1:0-3448 GCA_046299455.1 Brevinematia bacterium
GAATTTAAGATGTTTCAAAAATACTTTAATGTTTAAAGGTGTAAAAAATATTGCTAAGAAAATCGATACTCCTTAAATAGGTTTATTGATCTAAAAAATACCTTCCTTTAAAAGTTATGAAAAGAACAATTGTTTAAATAAGATCGTAAGGAGTAAAGAGAGAAAAAGAAAGCTGAAAAACTTAACTTTTGACTCAGCATAAACTCTTAGATGTATATAGTTAATATTCATCCATCTAGGGATAAGAAAATGTTTCTAAAGTGTTACTTTTGTTGCTTAAAAGTATTCGAAAACACATTTAAGAAATTGGATAGCTATTTAAGAAAGTTTATTGATCAAGAAAGCTACCTTTAAGAGGTTATAGAGTATAATGCGGATTCTCAAAATAACTTATAAAGAAGAACGATAAAAAATTCCAAAAAATTTAATTTCTGACATAGTATTACTTTCTAGAATGTAGCTTGTTTAATATTTTGCCACCTAGAAAAAAGGATTTTTCAAAAATATTACTCTCATATTTAAAGATATTCAGAAATATACCATATGAAAAAAGGTGTATTCCTCCCATTCGTAAACTATCTAGGTAACTTCTGATATAGGTATCGAGGTTTTCCCAAAAGCTCTCCTATAGGATTATTCATCAAAGTCCTAAAGGACTATTAAGTTTATAAACTTATCATCCTTGATAGAGTTTTTCAACCTTTGAAGAAACTTTTAAGGATACTACTATGAGAAGCCATCTTTTTTGAGAGTGTTTCAAGTATTACTTGAGTATGTTTCAGAAATGTTGTTTCGTTACTAAAAGGCATTCAAAAAGACTTCTAATTACACAGTCTCTTTTAACTTTTGAAAGTTAAGATTTTATTTTTTACAATAATATAACGAAACTTTTAAAAGGTAATATATGGAAGATATTATCATACTTGGTGCTTTTGCGATAGTAGTATTAGTTATTGTTATCTTGTTTCTTTTTAGATCTATTGTCCAACCACTTAAATTGGATGTAATAAAGAAGAACATTGACGAAGGCAACTATTCTGCTGCTATAAGAGATTTGGAAGAGTATTTGAAAAAAGACGAGAAGAACTCTTTAGCTCATCTTTATTTGGCTGATTGTTATTACAAAACTGGTAAGAAAGATTTAGCTTTGGTTGAATATCGTCAGGCTTTATCTCTTGGTAAATTTTCTAATCAATCTATAGAAAAGCAAGCTAGGTATAGAATGGCTGATATATATCTTTCTATGGGGCAAATTGAGGAAGCACAAAAAGAATTTTTGCTTATTACTAAGATAGATCCAAATGATTATGTTGCTTTTTTTAACATTGGTAAGATTTTTTATGAAAGGAATATGAAGGAAAACGCTTTGGGTTATTTGACAAAAGCGGTAAAGATTAATTTATCATTTCCAGATGCTTGGTTTTACATTGGTAAAATTCATTTGGATTCAAATAGGTATAGTGAAGCTATGAACGCTTTTATGAACTGCGTTAAGAGCGATCCAAAAAATTATGAAGCGCATTACAATTTGGGAGTTATTTTTAAATCGATGAATAACGCTACTAAAGCACTGCAGGAGTTTGAAATTGCTGAAAGGTCTACTGACAGTAGTCTTAAAATAAAATCAATTTACCAAATTGGTCTTATATCTGCAGATAGCGGTAATTACGATAAAGCGATAAATGAATTCCAAAGAGCTCTTAAGTATAGCAACGAAGAGAATAATACAACAGTTGCTATAAGGTATGCTTTAGCTAGTTTGTTTGAAAATAGGAAACAAATTCTCGAGGCGATTGAACAGTGGGAAAGAATTGCTCAATATAGACCAAACTATATGGATGTACAAGAAAAGCTAGCTAGATACAGTGAACTTAGGATGGATGACAAGCTAAAGGATTTTGTTACATGTTCTACTTCTACTTTTGAGATACTTTCCCAGAAGATACTCTCAGAATTGGAGTACGATGTTATTGATAGTAGAGTGATTGATGATAGTACCGTTCATATAGTTGCGCTTGAGAGGTCTGGTAAGTGGGGAAATGTTAGACAAGGTAAAGTTTTTGTTGTAGTTACTAGAAGTGGTGAACCTATTGATGACGATGTTTTGTCATTTATAGTTGATAAAGTTAAAACTCTTCATGGGATTAAGGGAATATGTATAACTACTTCTAAGTTTACTCCAAAGGCTATTAGATATTCTGAGAATAGACCTGTGGTACTTATTGATAGAACTGAGCTTACAAAAATTCTAAGAAAGTTATGACGTATAAAGTTGTTGTTAGATCTAGTTTTCGTGCTACGCATAAGACTATGATGCCTAATGGTGAGTGGGAGCAAATTCATGGTCACGACTATAGTGTTGAGGTTTGTGTAAGTGGTAAAAATCTTGACAAATTTGGTGTACTTATTGATTTTGTTGTTTTGAAAAATATTTTAGATAGGATACTTGATAATATGCGTGATTCTTATCTTAATGAAAATCCTTTTTTTCGTGGCAAAATACCAACTGCAGAAAATGTTGCAAGATTTGTATTTGATGAAATTTCTAAGACTGTAGATTTACCTGTCGAATACGTTAAGATTGATGAAACAGATGGTTTCTCTGCTATTGTTTCAAAGTAAGTTCCTATCTTTTAGCCATTTTATTGTTTCTTCTACTCCTCTCTCTATATTGTATTCGTATTCCATTCCAGTGTCATTTATTAGGTTGTTTGGTGAACATACCCAACTATTTTTTATTTCGTTGACTTTCTCAAAATTGAACATAGAAGGTTTTTTTATCAACTTAGAGAACATTGTGTTTATGAATGCAAATGTGTAGAGTAATGGAATAGGTATTGGTATTCTTAGGACAAATTTTTTGTTTAGAGCTTTCTCTATAGATTTATAGAAGTCGATGAGATATACACTTTCTGGATGTGCTGAAAAGTATTTTTTGCCAATGGTTTTTTCTGATGTCATTGCTAGAAATATGCTTTTTACTAAATCTTTCACGTAAACCATACTAATTTTTGTTTTTCCACCTTTTACAAGTATTTCGATACCTTTGTTTATCATTTTGTATACTGGAAGAAATTCTTTATCGTATGGCCCGTATACTGCGCTTGGTCTTATTATTGTTATTGGTAACTTTTTCAGGAAGTGTTCTTCGATAATTTTTTCTGAAGCCAGTTTTGATTTACCATAAGATGTTACTGGAGATGGTGGTTCATCTTCTTTTATTTCTTCTTTTGAAGGTCTACTAGCTGCTTGTGAACTTATGTAGACGAATCTTTTTATATTTGGGTTATATAAATAGACATGACTCAGGAAATTAGCACCATCCATAATTGGCATTTTCATATCACTTATAACAATATCAACTTTATATTCTTGAATAATTTTTAATCCTTCTTCACCACTTGTTGCAAAAAAATAATTAAAATGTTCGTCTTTTCTGGATAAAATA
>JBKBIJ010000182.1:0-3439 GCA_046299455.1 Brevinematia bacterium
CACCCGAACCACCTTCGGATAAAACCAAACTTATAACAGGAATATCTAATTCAAACATCTTAGAAATTGATCTAGCAATAGCTATATATTGTCCTCTTTGCTCAGCACTATCACCAGGGTAAGCCCCAGGTGTATCTATTATTGTTATTAACGGAGTTCTAAAACAGTTTGCAACTTCCATAATTCTTATGGCTTTATAAAATCCTTCAGGGTTAGGCATACCATAATTTCTTTTTATTTTTTCATTTGTACTTTTACCTTTATTATGACCTATAACAAATACTGGATAATTTTCCAGTTTTGCTAATCCACCAGTTATAGCTAAATCATCAGATAAATATCTATCTCCTTTCAGTTCAGAAAAATCTGAAAAAACGTTATCTATCAAATCTTGAAAAACCGGTCTTTTGGGATGCCTAGCTATTTGTACCCTATTGAAAGGATGTATTTTTGAATTAATTTCCTCTACTATTTTTCTAAATTTTAGCTCTAATATTTCTAACTCTTTTGGATTTGAAAGTTTACCCTCTTCTTTAAGCTTTCTTAAAAAATTTATTTTCTCTTCCAAGTGATCTATGAGTTTCTCTATTTCAAAGATATTTAATAAGTCTTCCATAAAAAATCAATGAAATTGTGGATCTAGCTATTTTTTCCAACCCTACTTTTAAGAATTCTTCGAAAAACTCCCCTACCCTCCAATAACTTAACTACTTAATCATTTAAGTAACATTGAAAACAAAAAAGAAGGAAAAAATAATTATAAATAAAAAGATCATAATATGCAATAAAACAGTACCTGAAATACTTAGCTCCTTACCAAAAATATCCTAACCTTAGTAGCTTTGTCTTAGTTTTAATAATTTTAAAATTTCTAGGGATTCACGGTATACCTATATTTATAATCTCAAGTTTAACTATACTAGGAATAGTAGTAATAATAGGTAAAGCCACCGAAGAAATTTCTTTACACTATAATCTTATTAAAGGAGAGGTAGAAGTAGCACTCTCATCCATCATAGGATCTATAATTGCTAACTTACTTTTACTTTTTGGATTATCAATGATAGCAGGAGGAATGAAATACAAAGAGCAACAAATAGGTACACAAGCAGCACAATCTAATATAACATTGCTAGGTATTATTCTTCCGTATTTAACAATTCCTTCAATAATCCCTTTTTCTCCATTATTTGATAGCTCAATAACTCAACAAATAGCTAATTCTATAACCTTAGAAATAAGTCTTTGTTTTTCTATTCTTATTCTAATAACCTATGGATTAAGTTTATATTTTTCCCTAAAGACTCATAAATCTATTTTTTTACCTGAGGGAGAAATGCTAGCAGAGAAACCTCAATGGTCACTCCTTACGTCAATAGTAATTCTCTTGATTTCCACAATAGCTGTGGCACTCTCTTCTCATATGTTCGTGGAATCCATAGAAGAAACCCATAGAATTTTGGGATGGTCTAAGTTTTTTATAGGTGGTATAGTTGCAGCAATAGTAGGAAACGCAGCAGAGGGAGCAGTAGCAATCTGGGTAGCTAGGGAAAATAAAATTTCACTCAGTTTTCAATTAGCTATAAGCTCATGTACACAAGTCGGATTATTGGTAGCACCCTTACTTATAGTTACCTCTTTTTTGATAGGTAAACCGTTAGCATTGCAATTCAACATCTTTGAAATAGTAGCGTTGTTTAGTTCTTTCATAATAGCGTTTGCTGCATTGGTAGATGGAAAAACTAACTGGTTTAAAGGAATAGCTTTTATAATAACTTATTTTATGATTGCTTTACTGTATTTCTTCCATCCACGAAAATTTTCTGTGGTAAATCAGTAGAAAATCGGTTTTGAAGAAGTGGGCGAGACAGGATTTGAACCTGTGACCTCTTGCATGTCACGCAAGCGCTCTAACCACCTGAGCTACCCGCCCTTACTCTATCAAATTCTACAAAAAACCACCTCCCTCCTCCATAATACCCCTAAAACCCATTAAAGGATTAGTTTTTCAAGTTTATAATTATATATTAATGAAAACTCAAGTCTCTGTAAACAAAATTTTTCCAAAATCACTCAACCTTACTCTTATAGCTATCTTATTTTTAATCCATCTTCTAACTTTAAGTAAATCATCTTCGTTAGATGAAAATTTTGCAGTTAATGGAAAATTCATCTTTAAACAATATGATTCCGAAGGTAAACATGTAAACCTCGACAAAGAAAACAACATCATCATAACAGGAACGATATACATAAGCGAAAAAAATCACATGTGCATATGGAAACTAAATCCAAATGGTTTCCTTATGATAGACTTCAATAAAAGTGGTTTCTTTGTTGATAAACAAGAATCTATAGGAAATTCTTTAGCAATAGATAAAGAAAACAACATAATCGTTACGGGGCAAATAAAACATAACATGGCAGTATGGAAAATAGATCCGCAAGGTAAGCTAGTTAACTCATTTGGACAAGACGGTGTTTTCATTTATAACACCTCAAACTCAGAAGGAAAATCAATAACAATCGATCAAAATGATAACATTTTTGTAACTGGTAACTCACAAAACAAAATGGCCATATGGAAATTGGATAAAAATGGAAAACCAGTTACCTCCTTTGCAAATCAAGGAATATATATTGATAACAATTCATCCGAAGGTACTTCAATAAAACTTTTTGAGAGAAATATTTTCATAGCAGGTAACATAGCAAGTAGAAATGGTCTACACATAGCAGTATGGAAAGTAGATATGGATTATCCTTATACTTTCCCCCTAAGTGATAATCTTATTTATAAAAATGAAACAAATAGTACAGCTTATGAATTGCTAGTAAGTAAGGAGGGTATTTTAGTAACTGGAAGCATTCCATTTGACTCACTAATAATCTTAAAATCAGTAAACCACTACAATTTTTTCCCTCTTTTTAGATATAAAGGCAATCTTGCTATTATATCATGCTCCATAGCTCAAGATAACGAAAATAATATCTTCATAGGAGGTATGGTAATACCATATATGCATATATGGAAAATAGATTCTAAAGGTAACCTAGTTAATTCTTTTGGAGAAAATGGGATTTTTAAAGAAAATGCTGAATCCATGTGTAACTCTTTAATAATCAACAAAAACAACCATATCATTGCTACAGGATGGTACGAATATTACATGGTGATATGGAAAATAATACCATGAAGTGAGGTGTAAAAAATGAAAAATCCTGTTAATAAGCTAATAACAGGCATGCTTATAGGTTTATTTTTAATAATACCAACATTATCGACTTGAAACATCACCAATATCATTAAAAATCATGAATACTACATAGAATCTATAAATCAAAAAATAAAGCTAAAAAATGGGCTATATAATAACCAAAATGTCAAAATTTCGCTCATTAAACATTCCTACTTAAAAAGCGAAAATAATCTAGCAGA
>JBKBIJ010000183.1:0-3399 GCA_046299455.1 Brevinematia bacterium
TAAAAAATTGCTCTGTCGTTTAAGAAAATTATCTTTCCCAAGAACCTACAGAACAAAATTACACAAGAACAATTGTATAAATAACTTGTAAGGAGTGAAGGTAAAAAGAAAGCTAAAAAATTGAATGCTTGATACACAGCTACCTCTAGAAGTTATAAATATAAGTATCATAAAAGAGTACACTTGCCTGGGGGAGGTGGAAGGGAGTTTTTGGGTATGGATTAGGGCGAGAGTTAAGAATGTGTTTTGTTGTATAGAAAGAATGTTTGGTAGTTATCTAAGTAGTGGTATTAAATGGGTGAGGGTAGTGAAGTTATTGTTCTGGTGTAAGTCAATTAGTATATTAGGGTGTAAGAGTTATGTAGTTTAGTTAAGATGAATATAGTATGGTGTTTGCATTTTCGCGACTAACATAAGTTTTTTTGTTTGAAAGTGAAGTTTTGTTTGTTTATCTTAAATTCTGGAGGTTATATTGCGGATATGAGATATATTTTATTTATTTTTGTTTCGTTAGTGTTATCGTGTGTTCCTCAGTCTAAGAATGTTTCTGAAGTAGAGGTTTATGAGAAAGATGTTGTACAACGAAAAGAAAAAATTTTTTCTTTAGGTGATGTTCCAGCTAATTGGGTTCAAGGTCATTTTGGCTATGTTTATTATATTGACATTTCTTCTGATGGTAAGATGATGGTTAGTGGTGGTTCCGATAAGTACATAAGAATTTGGGACATTTCTGAATTACCAAAAGTAAATCAGGTTAAAGCTACAAGAAGATTATATCAATCTATTTGGGGGCCACCTGTTAAGTTTTCAAAAGATGATAAGTATATATTTTCAGGAAGTTATGATTTCATCGAAGTTTTTGATAAAGATCTTAATTTTATAGACAACATTAGAATTAGTAGCGGTGGTATACAGAGTATTGATGTTTTTGATAGGTATTTAGTTGCATCTGATGTTAATGGTTTTGTATACAAATTATCTTTTGATGGTAGAAAGCTTAAGTTGGAGGATAAGAAAAAAGTACATAATGATGAGATTTGGAAGGTTAAGAATGTCTTTTCGGATAAGTACATTGTGACTGCTAGTTTAGATAAGGTTTCCAAGGTATTAAGTTTAGATACTTTTAATATACTGAATGAACTTAGAGCTCATGCAGGTCCGCTTGAGTTTATAGATTCTTCTCAAGATAAGATTGCTTTATTCTCCGCAGATAGTTATATTTCGCTATGGGATAGTAACTTTAGGTTGATTGGTAAGATCTTTGATGAAGATAGAAGAGATATAATTGTAGGTATTTTCGATAGAACAGGTAGATACTTGATAAGTGGTGGTAAATCTTGTATGGTTAAGATATGGGATGTTGAAACTTTTCAGATGAAGAGGGTTATAAAGTGGCATAGTAATGATATAATGGCTATAAGAGTTTCGAAAGATAACAAGTTTATTATAGTTGGTGATAGAGATGGTAAGATATCTATTTGGAACTTTTAGAAAATTTTTCTTTTAGTTTTTGCCATACTATTTCTGGTACCTTGCTACTAATATCTCCACCAAACATAGCTATCTCTTTTATTATTGATGAACTTACGAACATGTTTTCTTCGCTAGTCATGAAAAAGACGGTTTCTACACCACTTATTTTCATGTTCATAAGTGCTATTTGTAGTTCATATTCAAAATCTGATACAGCTCTAAGTCCTCTTACAATTGCTATTGCTTTGACTTTTTTCACAAAATCTACCAATAATCCTTCAAAATCCGTTACTTCTATTTTATCGTTTCCTTTGAATACTTCTTTGGCTATCTCCAGTCGCTCTTTGGCTGAGAAGAGAGTTGTTTTATGCGTGGACATTTTAGGTATTGCTATTATAACTTTGTCAAATATCCTTGAAGCTCTTGTTGCTATGTCAACATGACCATTTGTTATCGGATCGAAAGTTCCCGGATAAACTACCACTTTTCCCATTATTTACTCCTTACAAACATAATTAGTTTAAATCATTATTTTATTGAAAGTCTAAAAACTTATTCCTAACGTTTTTCTTATCTCTAACATTTTTCAATCTTATTCTCTTCTGTATTTCCTTATTTGGGAATAAAAAGTGTTTTTTATCTTAAGTAATTTCCCATATAAGATAAGAATAACTAGTTTTATCTCTATTCTCGTCTTTTAGTAGCATGTTTCTATAACTTTTCTCCAATCATAATTCTCATACTAATGAAGGGGGAAATATATCTAGGAAATTGGATAGCTCATTAAAAAGGTTTCCAAATAAACTACGCTTTTTTAGAAGTAATGTAACAGAAGTTATCTAAATGAGATGTGTGAAACACATAGAAGAAGTTTTAGGAATTGGAATTTTAGAGCGTTACCAACTTAAGTGAAAAGTATTTCGGAAATCTAATCTAAAACCATATTCCCCACATTAACAGAGTGAATTCTCATCCAGATAAGCTAAATTTAAAGAAAGCTTTTGACTATTCATTCCTTAGAAATTATGTAAAAAATATCACAATAAGAGTCCCTACTAATATGGTATATTCTCCTTTGTTTGGTTATGTGTCTTTTGGTTTTAGTATATGGTATTTTTCAAGATTTATAGAAGTTTGGTAAGGCTTACTACTTCGAAGAACTCCCTTTTTTAGAAGTTATAAAAAACGGAAATGATGCAAGAATGTTTTATTCGAAGAGACTCTATAGGAAATAGGAAATAAGGAAGCCTAATGGGTTGAAGTCTCTTTAGAATTTAGAAAATATTTTCAAAATTTACAGAAACTTCTAAATCAAATCACTCATAGAAGCTATTATTAAGAAGTTATGGAAAAGAAGCAATATAAATTATCTGAATAAGTTGTAAGAATAAATTTAGGAAAAATTCTTATATATACAAGCAAAATTTACAAAAACTCTTAGTAACATCAATCAAAGAAGCTAACCCTCTTTGGAAGTTAAGAGACAAAAATCTCATAGGAGTATTTGTTTTAATAAGTTGTGATGAATCTAAAATAGAAAGCCCATAAGAAATTAAATTTTTGACATAGCATTACAATCTTGGATATAACTTTTTATTTTAACACCTAAAAAGAATAGAGTATTACAAAAATATTGCTTTTCTGTGATAAGGAAGAGATGTTCTAAATTTATAAAAACACCTATTATAATCACTCCAAAAAGCTAAACTCACTTAAAAATTATCGAAACTACAAGAGAGATTATCTAAATAGTCTTTAGGAATGATAGTAACTTAGAAAGAAGAGGGCGTTACAAAAATGTTCAGAATATTTTATGTAGTTAGTTAATCTATCAAAAATTTTCTGTTCCTCAAAGAAACTACTTTTAAAGAAACTACTTTTTAACGCAAAGAATTTTACTCCGAGGATGGCGACGAGGCCATGACC
>JBKBIJ010000184.1:0-3387 GCA_046299455.1 Brevinematia bacterium
GGGCTCTTGAGGGTGTGAGTGCATGGATTACTGGACTTAGGCGTGAGCAATCTGTAACTAGAAAGGAAGTTAAGAAAGTTGAGATTGATGATATTCATGGTGGTATTTACAAGATTAATCCTTTAGCTGATTGGACTGAGGTTATGGTTTGGGATTATATTAAGCTTAAAAAGCTACCTTACAATTCGCTTTATGATAAGGGGTATTCGAGTATTGGTTGTGCTCCTTGTACTAGGGCTATAAAGAAAACTGAGGATCCTAGGGCTGGCAGGTGGTGGTGGGAATCACCTGATCATAGGGAGTGTGGAATTCACGTTAAGAGGTTTTAGGGGGTACTGATGAGAAGGCATATTGATTATTTGGATTATCTTGAATCCGAGGCTATTTATATTCTTAGGGAAGTTGCTGGTCAGTTCCAGAGACCAGCTTTGTTATTTTCAGGTGGTAAAGATTCGATAGTTCTTGTTCATCTTTCTTTGAAGGCTTTTAGGCCTGGTAAGTTTCCTTATCCTTTGGTACATATAGACACTGGCCATAATTTTCCGGAGACTATAGAATTTAGGGATAATCTTGTTAAAAGTATAGATGAAGAGCTTATAGTGAGGAGGGTAGAGGATACAATAAGAGAAAAAGGACTAGATGACGCAAGTGGCAAACTTCCAAGCAGAAACGTTTTGCAAACTTACACCCTTCTTGATACTATACAAGAGTTTGAGTTTGATGCGTGTATAGGTGGCGCTAGAAGAGAGGAGGAAAAAGCTAGAGCTAAAGAAAGAATATTTTCAGTTAGAGATGAGTTTGGTCAGTGGAACCCTAAAAAGCAAAGACCAGAGTTATGGAATATACTCAATGGTAGAATAAAAAAGGGTGAAAATGTTAGAGTCTTCCCGCTAAGTAATTGGACAGAACTTGATATATGGATGTATATTCTTAGGGAAAATATTAGTGTTCCATCAATATATTTTGCACATTACAGGGATTGTATTGAATACAAGGGTAAACTTGTTGCAGTTTCTCCGTTTATAAAAATTGAACCAGATGATAAAATAGTAAGAAAAAAAGTGAGGTTTAGAACAGTTGGTGATATGACGTGTACGGCCGCCTTGGAAAGTGATGCTGATACAGTTGAAAAAATAATAGAGGAACTTATATCTACTAATCTTAGCGAAAGGGGGGCAACTAGGTTGGATGATACAATATCTGAAACAGCTATGGAAGACAGAAAAAGAGTTGGGTATTTTTAGGAGGTATTTGTATGATAGAAGTTTTGAAATTTTTCACTTGTGGAAATGTTGATGATGGCAAAAGTACTTTGATAGGTAGATTACTATATGATAGTGGTGCGATATCTTCTGATATAATCGAGTCTCTTTCTAAACGTGGTAATAGGCCACCTAATGCTGATATAGACCTTGCTCTAATAACTGATGGTCTTAAATCAGAAAGGGAACAAGGAATAACAATAGATGTTGCCTATAAATACTTTTCAACAAGAAAAAGAAAGTTTATTCTTGTTGATACACCTGGACATTTTCAGTATACAAGAAACATGATAACTGGGGCATCAGGTTGTGATCTTGGAGTTATACTGGTTGATGTTAGGCAAGGAATGACAGAACAAACAAAAAGACATATAATTATATCTTCTTTACTTGAAATACCACATCTTGTTGTTTGTGTTAACAAGATGGATTTAGTAAGTTATAGTGAAGAAAGGTTTTATAGTGTTTCAAACAAGATTATTGATTTTTTTAGAAAGATTGACAAACATCAGATAACAGTTATACCTATTAGTGCTTACCTTGGTGATAATGTTGTTTATAAATCAAAAAATATGTTATGGTATGATGGGCCGACTGTAATGGAATTACTTGAAAATGTAGAGATAGATTATGAAGATTTCAACAAATCCAGATTTCAGGTACAGTATGTTATAAAGCCAAGTGTTAGTGACGGTTTAAGTGATTATAGAGGTTATGCTGGAAGAGTGATTTCTGGCGAATTTAAAGTTGGTGATGTCGTTACTATTTTACCACAGGGCTATTCAACTGAAATAGTAGCTTTGGAATCAAACATGAAAAAAGTGGATAAGGTTCTCTCTCCTTATAATTGTATAATTCATATTAAAGATGACTTTGATATTTCAAGGGGAACTTATATCGCTAAAATTGGTGAAGAACCTGTGGTTTCAGATGAATTTGTAGCTTATGTTTTCTGGCTAGATGAAAAAAGAAGGTTGAAACCTTCAGACAAGTTATTGCTGATGCATGGTTCTTTCACTACAAAGTGTTTGGTAAAAGAAATAATGTATAAAATTGATGTTAATACTTATGACAAAATTGACGGACATGATTTGTCAGTTAACGAGATAGGTAAAGTTCTTGTAAAAACTTCAGATTCTATATGTTATGATTATTATTCCGATTATCGCTGGACTGGATGCTTTATATTAGTAAATGAGAATGATAACAACACTGTGGCTGGAGGTATAATTCTTAATGAATGATTGGTTTTTTAGTTTGTCTCTATTTTTCGTTTCTTTTTTGTGGGCTATTAACATGGGAGCTAGTGGTTTTTCGGTGGCTTTTGCTACGTTGTATAGTACCAAGAGAGTAAATTTTGTATTGTGTGTTTTTTTGTTTACATTTTTCTTACTACTTGGTGCACTGTTGATTGGCAACAAGGTTTCCGAAACCCTTTCATCAAAAGTTATCTCTCAAGACACCTTGTCAACTAAAAAGTGGCTAGTGGTTATAATATTTCTATCCTCTGGTGTTAGCTTGTTTATTTCAAATCTAATGAGGGTACCTTCATCTACTAGTATCATTATTATGTCATCTTTTTTGGGATCTGGAATATATTTATCTGATTTTTATCTTATGACTTTTATTTATTTTGTTTCTTTTTCTTTGATTTCTCTATTTTTCTCTTACTTTGTTACTTTCTTCGTTACTAAAATTTTTTATCCCCCAAGATATACTAACTTGTGGTTTTATCAAAAAATTTTAACAAATAGGAAAATAATGTTTTTGGTTATACTTTTATCGTCTTTCTATAATGCGTTTTCAATTGGTTCGAACAATGTACCAAATGTTGTTGGACCTATATCTTCGTTTTTAGATCCTAAATTAGGATTGGTTTTATTTTCGGTTCTTTTTGGGGTTGGGGCTCTCATTTTAGGTATGGGTGTTATAAAAACTGTTAGTGAAGAAATAGTTCCTATAGGCACCTTATCTTCTAGTATAATCTCTGTGGTGGTTTCGTCTATTACTATCCTAGCCTCAATTGCTGGTCTTCCTTTCCCTATAGTTATGGTTATCTCTGCTTCGGTTATTTCTATAAGTACAGTGAAAAGGGAAGTTTCACACATTTATTCTATTAAGAACC
>JBKBIJ010000185.1:0-3380 GCA_046299455.1 Brevinematia bacterium
GTCAAACATTCAATTTTTTAGTTACCTTTTCTTTCATCACTTCTTACAAGTTATTTGGCAATTGCCCTTATAGTATTCTATTCTGTAGACTCCTGAGAAAGTCTATCTCTTTAAAAGACAGACTCCTTTTTAACGAGGTTATTCATTTCTAGTATATATTCTTGAACTTTTAAGTAGGAAAGTATGTTTTTAAACCATTCTATTCTTTATAAGTTAATGTAAATTCTTGGAGTGAGTCACTAGGGATTTTCTATAAATTTAGAAAACTTACTTTTTCTTAAACTTATTTATGTAGTTACTCTTGTTGTAGTATTTTCTTTTTCGTAATTTCTGAGGGAAAGTAGTTTTTTTGGTGGTAAGTCTTATATTTCTGCTTTATAACTTCTTAGGAAGTTAGTTTCTTAGAAGTAATGGTTTTAGAAGTGGGTTTTGCTAAGAGAAAAAGTATAATATTTCTTATCTTATGCTTTTAAGAGAAAGTTCTTATTACACTTTGTGGAAAAGCGAAACTGGTAGGCGTTTGATTTGCTTAGGACGAAGCAGAGAATAGTGTGTATAAATGTTTAGGTATTTGTATTTGAAGTTTTCTGAGCTTTAGTTTGAATGGTAATAATTTGATCTATTATAAATACTTTTGTGAATTTGTTAAGATTTTTATTAATAATTTTTGTATTTGTTTTTCCTATGAATTCTTTTTGTTTTTCTATTTCGAAGCCTGTAGTGTTTTACGATAAAAGTGATTATAGTATACTAGTTATGTTTTTTGTTGAAGATATACCTACTGAGGAGTTGATTCGTATTGTAAAGAAAAATTTAGATGTAACGCTTTTTGTTGACGTTAAGTTGGTTAGGAGTGATTTTGGGATACTAAATATACAGACTGAAATAACAAACATGAGATTGTACTACAAGCTTACCTATGATTTTGTAACTGATAGGTATATAGTTTTTAATGATTATTTTTTCAAAACATCAGAGTCTTTGGATAAGATAGTAGATTCTCTTTTTTATCCTTTGCTTGTTAAGTTTAATCTTTCTGAGCTTAGAGGTAATCCGGACTTTTATGAGATCTATGAAGATACGGTGTTTTTTGTGGCATCGAAAGCTAAAATAGTGTATGTAAATATAAAGCCGCCTCTTAATATAGTGGCTTCTTTGCTTGGGATAAGAAACTATGAAACAGATGTTTCATTTTCAGATGGGTTTAAGATAAAATAGTATGAAGAGGTTTGTATTATTTTTTTTGATACTTGTTGTTTCATTAATTTTGTCGGTGTTTATTTCTGATTGGATTTATTCCATATCGTTTGGAGCAGTTGGTAGGTTACTAAGTTTTTTTATATCGTTTTCGATAGTTTTGTCATTTGTTATGTCTGTAGTGTTGTTATTAAAATCCTTTAGGGATTTTTTCCAAAAAAAGTTAGGTTCAAGAATAAGGTTAAGGTTAATAGGTTTGTTTCTTATAGTAAGTATAATTTCGAATGGTATTTTATCTTCAATATTCATTTCTACGATAGATGCTTTGAAGGCTTCAATTGAATCGAAAGAAGGCGAAAAGATATCAGATATATCCAAGAATTTAATGAAAGATCTTTCAAGCAATTATAAGAATATTTTCAATAGATTAAAGTTGTCTTTAGATGGTAAACAACAAGATGGAGTTAATGTAGTTAACATTGATTATGATAAATTGCCTAGTGATGTTGTTTTAAGTAATATCGTTGAGAATATAAAAGTGTATCCTGCTATAGAAGGCCAAAGTGTTATAATTGTTGATGATAGAGAGTTTGTATTTTCTTTTAGAAGAGATTCTAAGCTTAAGTTAGCTTATACTGAGGTTGATAGCGTTGTTTATAGATTTAAGAAAGGTATATCTAAAATACTTCAGATATCTAGCAATAGTGAATTTCTCTTTTATGAGGTATTTGGTAAATACTTTGGAATAATAATTTTTCTACTCAATGTTCCATCGATATTTGCATCTATTTTGGCTGGTTATTTTTTCTCTGAATATGTTTCTAGGGGAATCTCTAATTTAAGTAAAGGAATGATAGAAGTTGCTAAAGGGAACTTCAACTATACGGTCACCGAGAAGGGTGCATTGGATGAGATAAGGGTTTTGATAAGAGAGTTTAACAGAATGATTTTGAAACTCTTGGAAGCACAGTATAGAATAAGCAAGATGGAAAAAATAGAGTTATGGAAAGACATAGCAAGAAAAGTAGCTCATGAAATAAAAAACCCACTAACTCCAATGAAGCTTTTAATTCAAAGATTACTCCTAAATCTAGATGCACCTGACTTGAAAGAAAAACTAACATCTTCGTTACCTGTAGTGTTGGAAGAGATAGATAGAATTGATAACCTCATAACACAGTTGTCAAACTTCGCCAAAATACCTCAACCTAGCCCAACAGAATTTAAGTTTTCCGATTTGATGGATGACATAGTGAATTTATTTTCAGACCAGAATGTCCAAATAGAAATTGTTTTAAGTGGTGAGGACACGATCTTTGCAGATAAAGATCAGATCAAACAATGTTTAATTAATCTCATAAAAAACGGTATTGAGGCCTCAGAAGGTAAATCCAATAAAATAACAGTAAAGTTCAATAGGGAAAAAGATAGCATAGTCATAAGTGTTAGGGATTACGGATTTGGGATACCAGATGATATGAAAGATAAAATACTAAAACCATACATTACAACTAAAAAAACAGGTAGTGGTTTGGGATTGTCAATAGTCGAAAGTATTGTGTTAAGCCATGGAGGGAAATTATACTTTGAATCAAAATTAGGGGAGGGGTCAGAATTCTTTATAGAGTTACCTTGTAATTGAGGTGATATATCAATAATAATCTAGGTATATGTTTGAGTTTACATCTTTTTTAAAAGTACCACTTTATATCATTGCAAATTTCATAAGAATCTACGAGTTTATACTATTTGTAAGGGTGATATTTTCCTGGATAGGAATGTTTAATCCAAATTTGTACACTTCAAAAATTTTTTTAATAGTCTACCAGATAACAGAACCACCTTTGAGTTTCATAAGGAATAACTTGCCTTCCAGGATAGGATTTTTTGATTTATCTGTTTTGTGGTTGTTCATTATGCTTGAAGTATTATATTTGGTAATAATGAAGTTGAATTCAACGATTATATAGATTCATTAACTAATAAACCTTTTACCCATTACCTCAATAAACTGCCTTTGAATACCATTCCTCATTACAAGTTATAGTGTTTTCTATTAATTTTTTAAGCATACTTTCATAAATATTAGTCATTCTATTAATACTTGCTTCTCTTTAGGAAGAATGGAGAGAATTAGCAAAAATTCGTATTACATTCCTCCAAAAAAGCAATGAAAACAATAC
>JBKBIJ010000186.1:0-3374 GCA_046299455.1 Brevinematia bacterium
CTCCATATGATATGAATGGCAATGGTAATCCTGTTACAGGGGCAAGTCCAAGGACCATTAGCATGTTTATTGTAAAGTTTGTAAACATTATTATTGTTGCTCCGGAAATAAGAAGGTATGCTTTGAGGTTTTCTGCGTTTGAGATTAGTTGTAGTAGTCTTAAGAATAGTATTGTAAAAAGTATTATAACGATAATTACGCCTATAAACCCCCATTCTTCTGCTAGTACTGATAGAGCAAAGTCAGTGTGCCTTTCTGGGAGTATATTGAGTTTGTTTTGGGATCCGTTTAAGAATCCTTTACCTAGTATTCCTCCTGAACCTATCGCTATTTCCGATTGAATTACGTTGTATCCTGCACCTAGTCTATCTATTTCTGGATTAAAGAAAACCATAAGCCTATTTTTTTGGTAAGGTTTAAGTTTATTGTATGCTATGTTGCCTACTAAGAATCCTATCGAAAATATTAGTAGCAATATGCCTAAGTACACTCTTATTTTATCCTTTGTTATCCTTGAAAGTAATAGTGATAACAAAAATATAAAAGATGATGATACTACCAATGAATATGCAAATTCTTTTGAGATTAGTACTTTCAGTAATTTTGGTATTGTTTCGATTGTTCCCGTTTTTATTAAAAAGTCTATATATGCGTTAAAGAAAGGGAAGAATACTAAAGAAAAACCTAAGAATAGCGAGATTAATATATATTTATGGTTTATTCCAGCTACAGTTGCAAAGATTATAAAAAGTACAGCGTATGATATAGCCATTCCCAGATCTGGTTGTAGTAGGAGTATTACAACGGGTGTGAAGAATATTATGAGTAAAACTATGAAGGTAGATAGTTTTTTTGGATTAACACCTTCCGTTGAGAGGTACTTTGTCGATAGTAATAGTACTCCTATTTTTAGGAACTCGGATGGTTGTATACCCATACCAGCTATTGTTAGCCAGCTTTTTGTGCCTCTTATTTCTCTACCTATGAATAGTGTTAAGGTTGTGATTAAAAGTAGTGTTATGTATATTGGAATTGCTAGGTTTACTAATGTTTGATATTTTGTATATGATAATAATACTGTCATTATTAGTCCTATTATTACCCATATTATTTGTTTTGTGAAGATCGATCTATCAGAATAAAAGCTAGCACTAAAAAGGTTTATTAGTCCTATTATTATTAACGCTAGTACTGTAAATGTTGTTACTCTATCGAATAGTGTTTTCATAGTTTTCTTTATTTTTTCTTTTCTTTTACTTTAAGGTCTTCTTCCATCTTTTGGGACCACTTTTCTATGGTTTTTTTGAGTTCTTTTGATTCTTCGTAGTAACCTAATACGTTGTTTATTCTCATTATTGCTTTTAAAAACTCTTGTGCCTTTCTCATATCAGGTACTTCGTGTCCTGATATTTCATATTTTTCTCTATACTCATCTGCGGACTTCCTAAGCAGATCTTTAGCATAAGCTATTAGTTCACTATAGTGTTTATAATTTTTTTCCATTGGATTTAGCGCTGTAAATTCTCTAAAATTTATCAAATTTTTTGCAACTACAGCGAACTTGCCAAACATTTCTAAAATCTTATATTTCCATTTACCCCCTTCTAGTTCTTCTGATAGTATTTTAAGAGCATTTTCTATTTTCTTTAGTAAGAATAGTTTTCTGTAAGGAGTCATTTTTTCCGTACCTTCTAGTTTTTCGCTTATTTCGTTTAAGTCTCCATCTAAGGTATCACCCACGAGTTTTTCCAAATTTGTTATTGCTGAATACATATTCTTCCTAGCGTTTTCAAGTAGTTCATCTTGTTTCAAATCCATAATGTGAACGCTAAGCCTATTTAGTTTTATATAATTTAGTGATATATCTATATAGTAGTTTGCTATCAAGAAGTATTTGTAGTTTCCTAGGCTTTTGTCACCCTTTATTGAGGATACTTCTATCTCTTGTATTTTTCTTCTTACTTTTTCTATTTCTTCTTTTATTGGTTGAGAAAGCTCTTGGTATTTTTCTTTTTTTTCTTTGTCTATTCTCTTAAGTGCCATTTTTACACCTTATTTCTGTTTACAAAATCCGTTATTACAAGTTCATCTACTTTGTCCAAATCTTCAAATTCTATTGCTGCGAAGAGTGTTTCTTTTTCTTGGTCTATTCTCAATATTTTGCCTTTTGTTGATATAATCTTACCATCGTCAAATTTTATATTTATTTTAACTTTTACCCCAGGTTCTAGAAACTTTGCGAGGTATTGTTCTATTTCTATTTTGATTCCGCCGACACCTATATCGTAGACAGGTAGTGGAAATTCGTTTGTTGTTGATAAAGAGTATAGTTTGTATTTGGCTAATGCTTCAGATACAATATCTGCTAGTGATTGTATATAAAAAACGTCTCTTAGAGAGAGAATTTTACTTATTTTGTTGATCAAACTTCCTACTCTTATATGCCCTATGACATTTTCAAAGAGGAATATAGGTACATATGTTATACTTTTTATGTTATTTTTTTCAAAGAACAATATAAATTTTTTTATTTCTTCTTCTATTTTTTCATTTGACCAATTTAGATCTTCCATAAACTTTGAAAACTGTATTACTTCATTTCCTAGGTATTTCTTGAAATAGGATGATTTATCTTGCGTATCCTCTAAGAGGATTGGTTTTTTGTATTTTGTTATTATGATTACGGGTAAAGGTAAGTTTTCTCCTTGTTTGTGTAGTATTAGTTCTGCTATATCTGATATGGAATTTAGTTCAGATTGGACCATTTTTATTATAAGAGGAGCATTTGGTGGGTCTTTTGATAACTCTTTGAATATTGGTTCTAATTTGTATGGTATAGATGTCATTTTGCTTCTTAAGTTTGAAGATATTTCTTTTATTATGTTTATGTTGGAGAAAACTTTTCCGTAACATATGCTTCTTTCATATTTTCTAGGTACCCATATTTCGAGTTGTGAGGGTATTAGAATCGATACTTCTTTTGAAGATGTCTTTACTATATCCCCTTTGAAGTGATAAGGATCTTTACCTAAGTTAAATGATATATCTAACGATTTTGTCGAAGGCGGGATATCTGAGTCCATCTTTAGCGTTAGAATATACTCCGATATTTCTGATATCTTACATGTAGTTTTGTTGTTATCAAATATTACCGATAGTTTTGCATCATACATCTTGCATATCTTAAGTATTGATACTATTTCTGCATAGTCTGAAATTACCTTGTCTGGCATTTTAATGTTACCTAGTAAATATTATGATACATTTATGGAACTTTTTCAAGTTTGTAAGGATAGCTTGTGGTTTCAATTTTGAAATGTCACACATAATTACTATTTTAAGATGTCACATATATAATAGTCTCCTTCTTAAGA
>JBKBIJ010000187.1:0-3256 GCA_046299455.1 Brevinematia bacterium
ATTCGATTATGTAAACCCAATAAATAATATCTTAAATATAAATATATCTATAGGAGGTATAATAGACCAATACTGGAGTTTTTCAATATCTACATCCATTCAGAACAACAAAATATACAGATACGTACCTACGTATGCTCAAAGATATAATGTACCTCCAATCAACATTATTGAAGACATAATAAACTCTATAAATATATTTGACATAAATGCTTTAAGGAGAACAAACTTCAAAAATAGGGGTATAAGTATATCTCTACAAAGGGACCTATACGATTGGATAGCCTCAATAAGCGGTGGGATAAGACTATATAAAGATGAAATTAGAAATTTTGCTTTTTTCGAGCCGTTCGTAAAATTCGAAGTAACTTCAAAGAAAAACATAGGAATAAACGTTCCACCAATACAACCAGAACTATACAGACTGTTTGAATAGTAACTAGACTAACATCTTTATTTCCTTAGAATAAACAAATTCTGAAAAAGACGATATGGTAACTAAATCCAAATTTTCCTTCATAAACTTCTTATTGTTTGGTAGATTAATTATCTTTCTTAAATGTTTCACTGGAATTTCTTTCAAGAGTTTCTGTAAGATAAATTTGTTCCTTATTTTTGGCTTGTAATCAAGCAAAACAGCTCTAAGTTTTAGAAACTTAGCAGTAAGAATATCATTTTCTACCGAATTACCTATAACTATTACTCTATCCTCTGGTATTCCTTCTTCCTCGAGTATCCTTTGAAGCCCTCTTCTTGATGGTTTCTGGTACATAATCGGAAACTCAATAACATCACACATAAGCGAAGAAACATTATTACATATAGAGTAATACCATATACTTGATATAGAATCACCGTCACTTAGATCATAATATTTACCATTATAAGCTGAAAAGCTATCTTGCAAACAATATACATCCTCAAAATACTTATCTATATCCAAAAGTTTTAACCTCTGTTTAACTAACCTAGAAGGAGAATTAGTAAACCCTACAATACAACCACCATTATTCTTGACGAAGCTTAAGAATAATAAAATTCCAGGAATAAACTTTAAGTATTTAATCCTGGATTGATTAAAACGAATCCTTAAAGAATTAATGAACGATATCTTAGAAGAAACATTACTAAAATTCATAGTTTTTGTATTGTCATACTCTCTCAAAACTTCAGCTGTAACATATAGATAATCATTACAAGTAAAAACAAAATCCTTCATCTTAAAGATAAATTTATCTATAAACTCATCCTTATTTAAGCCAAAATTTTCATTAACAAAAGATGCTATAAACTCTATCATATCTAAATAGTAATTAGAAAAATCATAAACAACATTATCCAATTCCATAACAACAAAAAATTTCTTATCCTGCATAACACTTCCCACCATTAAAAAACAATTAAAATCAATTCTAAGTCTATTTTAAAGAAAAGTAATTCATTAACTGCAAGTTAGAAACAAAACATAACTAAAAAAGAGGATACTTCAAAAAATATTACTTTCCTATTTAAAGGTGTTTAAAAGTATTTAGAGAAATTGCACAACATCCTAAAAGAGCCATTGCCCTAAGAAAATACCACTCCTTAGAGAAAGAGGATCAAAAACACACTTACACTTTCCTCTTTAGACGCTATCTATAACATTAAGAAACTAGAATTCCATATAGAACCAACATCTTCAAATAAAAAATCAAGAATGTCTTAAAAATCTAGTCTACACACATACTTTTCTTATTAACACAAAAACTATTGTGCAAGTGTAACAATTTCATATATATAACGATATTTCAAAAATATCACTTTCCTGCCCAAGGTATTTAAGAAGTGTTTAAGAATATATCTAATAAACTGTATAACACCTTAAAAAAGGTCCATTAATCAAAGAAAATATATTCTCTAAAATTTATAAAAAAGAAATATCATAGAATAGCCTATCTAAATAGGAAAGAGATTTGGAAAATTGGACTTTTAGAACAACCTTGAATAACATTCTCAAGAAGTTACAGAACATAAATTACATAAGGACAATCGTTCGAGTGTAGTGTTGTTTTAAAATTCACAGAAAATCTCCGAAGTATATAACTTTAAGTAAAACTTCTCTCTTTAGAAGTCATATAACAGAAGTATCATAATGGCAATTATTAGAATGATTTGTAAGGAGTGATGCAAGAAGGGGAACCTAAGAAATTAGATTTTCGGTGCAAATTCAGCTAAATTTGAAAAAACCTTCAAACCTCATTTACTTTAAACTTTATGATGGTAACTCAAGAAGATTTCAAGAACCACCAAAGAGAAAGGAAAAAAAGTTCAAGTAACATATTTTCTGAAATAATTTTAGGAGGACAAGACGGATTAGTTAACACTCTAGGTGTTGTATTGGGTATTATAGCTGCTACTAGCGATATAAAAATTCTACTTGCAGGTGCAATTGCTGCTGCTTTTGCGGAAAGTATATCTATGGCAGCAGTAGCATATACCTCCAAAAAAGCAGAATACGAAAACTACATTTCCGAAACAAACAAAGAAGAAAAAGAAATAGAAGAAATACCAGAGATGGAAAAAGAAGAAATTAGAAATATTTTCAAAAAATGGGAAGTAGACGATAACGATACAGAAACCTTAGTTGAAATCATCTCTAAAAATAAAAAAGCCTGGGTTGAGATTATGTTAGCACACGAACTGGAACTAGGTAAAATATCCAACGAAAAGCCATTAAAATTTTCAATAACAGTTGGTTTATCAGCTTTAATAGGATCATTTATACCCATTTTCCCAATAATTCTAATACCTACAAAACATATTTGGATTGGACCTATCATAGCGTCTGCATTAGCACTTCTAATAATTGGATACATAAAAACTAAACTAACAATAGGAAACCCATTAAAAGGTGGATTACAACTTATGACAATAGGAATAATGTCTGCTATTGCTGGATATCTAATAGGATACTTTGTAGGGGGTAATAGATGATATCAGGAACTTCAGAAGTATTCTGCGTAATAGGTAACCCCATAAAACATTCAAAATCACCTGTCATTCATAATTTCATATTCCAAAAACTAGGAATTGACGCAGTATACGTACCATTTGAGGTAAAAGATCTAAAAACATTTTTTTCCTTTGCTAGAGACGTAAAGATCAAAGGAATAAGTATAACGATACCTTATAAAGTTAAATCAATCGAGTTTGTGGATAAAGTCGATGAATTCGCATTAAGAATAGGGGCAATAAATACAGTAAAAAACAATAACTC
>JBKBIJ010000188.1:0-3252 GCA_046299455.1 Brevinematia bacterium
TAATGGGACTTTTTAACGGATTATACGACTTTTTAGATGATAGATTATTGAACATCTTTAAATGAGAGAGTAATATTCTAGGTAGGAAATTTTAAAGATCAAATGCTTAGAACCAAAACCTAGAATCGACCTAACTCAAAAAAATTCCAAAGAAGATAAAAGTGTACCTAAGCGAAACATATAAGTAAGTTAAGCACTATATCATCTAGGTATTCGAAAGAATACTATCAATTTTTATAATTTTTATAGTGCTTGTTCTTGTCTTAGCAATTTCCTTTTCTCGAGTTCTATAACTATTGGTGCTGATACAAACAAGGATGAATATGTACCACTAATTATTCCTACTAACAACGTTATTGCGAATCCTTTTAGAGTTTGAGGTCCCCACAAAATAATACTTATCACTATAAGTAAAGTCGTAAAGGATGTAAGAACAGATCTAACTATAACTTGTCTTATACTTTTGTTAACAATGTACTCAATCTCAGATGATTTAACATTTGCTGTCAAGTTTTCTCTTATTCTATCATACACAACAACTGTATCTGTAACCGAGTAACCCAATATTGTAAGTATAGCTGCAATTATGGAAATATCAATCTCTATATCTAGGGCTAAAATTACGGTAAACGATATCAAAAGATCATGCACCAGAGCCACTATGGCTCCAATACTAAATATGAAATCAAACCTAATTCCTATGTATATAAGTATTAATACTCCAACAACCAAAGATAGTATTATAGCATTCCTAAAAAACTCTTGACTAAGCCTTGGTCCTACCGTATCCTCTCCTCTGAAAATAACCTCTTTAAAATTACCTTGTAGAGCCTTTTTTACTATTTCAACCTTACCATAATCCTCAGTTGCACCTATGCTTATAAGAAATACATTTTCAGATGGATTACCAACGTAAGTTACATCTTTTGTAACACCAGTAGAAGACACAACTTTTCTTACATCTTCTATCTTTATTTTATCATTTACTTTTACTTCTAATCTAGTTCCTCCTTTGAAATCGATGCTTTGTTTAAAACCACCTTTCGCAAAAAACAGTATAATACCTATTACTATAATTAATCCTGAAAAACTTAAAAAGTAGAACCTATTTTTTACGTAATCAAGTTTTCTAATATCTTCTAGAAAACTAAACATATAAATCCCCCTAAACTAATATAGGTACATGCTTTATTTTTAGTTTGTTTACAACAAATTCAACCAAAGCTCTAACAACGAAAATCGATGTAAACAGAGATATAGTTATACCTACAAGAAGAGTAGTACCAAAACCCTTAATAGGTCCATAACCATAAACCATAAGCACAAAAGAAGACAGAATAACAGTTATATGTGTATCTATTATTGTTACAAATGCTCTATCGAAACCTAATTTTATTGCAGTTAATAGATCTTTTTGGTTTCTAATTTCTTCTTTTATTCTTTCAAATTGTAAAACATTAGCATCAATTGCCATACCTATAGTAAGTGCTAATCCTGCGATTCCAGGCAAAGTTAACGTTGCTCTAAACAATGCTAATCCTGCCAAAGTTAAGAACAAGTTCAATATCAGCGATAACGTTGTTATAATTCCAAAAACTCTATAGTAAAATATAGCAAAAGCAAAAACAGCTAATATTCCTATCAAGCTTGCTTTTGTCCCCAAATTTATACTATCAGCTCCTAAAGAAGGACCTACTACCCTTATCTCAATTTCTTTTAGCTTTACACTTAAAGCACCAGATTTCAAAACTGAAACCAAACTGCTAACCTCCTCTGAAGAAAAAGCACCTGTTATTTGACCTTTTCCTCCAAGTATTTCAGTCTGTATAACCGGAGCACTTCTAACTCTACCATCCAGAACTATAGCAAGCCTTCTACCAATATTATTTCTCGTAATTTCAGCAAATATATCTGCTCCCTCAAATGTTAAGGAAAAATCTACAACAGGTCTACCAAACTGATCTCTCCCAGGTCTTGCATCGCTTATATAACTTCCATCAAAAATAACCTCTTTTTTAAGTACTATGAAACCTTTAAGTGTTGGTATCCCAGTCTCATCAGTTTCATAGTATCCATAGATTTCACTATCCGCAGGTATAACGTTATCTTTTAGGAATAGTTGTATATCCGATATAAGTCCCTCATTATTCAGATACTTTTTGTCAATCTCTCTCATATACTCATCGTCAACAAACTTAAATTCAAGTTTTCCAGCCTTACTTATTGCCTCCTTAGCTTGCGCAACACTCGAAATTCCAGGTAGTTCTACCGATATCTTATTTCTACCTTCCCTCCTTATAACAGGCTCTGTAACACCAAACTGATCAAGTCTATTTCTTAGTATCTCCAAAGACACATCAATCTGTGAAGCTAATTCATTATCATATTCAGCTATAACCTTTTCCATATCACCTTCAAACTTATCAAGTAAATAATTAGTCATATCTATAGGATCAGGCTCAAGGGTTATGTATATTCCTCCCCTCAAGTCAAGTCCTATATTTAAAACTGTGCTGTTTCTAAGTTTTTTAACCTCTAAATACCTTTTCTTAATATCAGGAGATAGTTTACTAACTTCTTCCATTGATAAAGATATAAGCTCTTTATCTTTTTCAGGAACACCAAAATACCACTCATAAGTAGGCTTTAAAATCATTATCCCTAAAAACAAAGTAAAAACAATAACAAAAAATTTTACCCACCCCATAACTACTCCCAGTCCGTTTATTATGAAAAAGATACTATTTTAAAATCCAATTATTAAACAAAAATTCAAGACACTTCAGAAAACCATAAAATCTCATATCATCTTTTTATGGAACTTGATTCGCATATAGGCTCTACATATCCATCATACTAATCACATTAAACCAGACCAATACCTTCCCCTCTATACCCTCAAGTCTATTATAACTACAAATAATCTCTTTATCCTATAAATAACTCTCTAAACACTTTCAATAACCTCATACCATATACAAACATTCTTACTTGGTGGCATAATCACCTCCCAGCCCTTCCTACCCCCATTATGCTTCAACAAACCTCTTATCGTATCATAAACCTCCTCATCCGTTATCTCTACAAACTGCATTCAGCTTTACCTCTGCATCTATACCTAAATGCATCTCTTACAATCTGCTCTTTCCCTCCCCCATGCTTCAATATTTCCATCCATCTTCACCATATACCTTTAACATTATGCTATCTATAACGAGATGTATGCTTATAGAGTTCTCTTTTGCAGTTTTA
>JBKBIJ010000189.1:0-3245 GCA_046299455.1 Brevinematia bacterium
GTCTTTAATTACAAGTTATTTGTAGAATTGTCATTATAGTACTTTTGTTATTGTAATTTCTTGAGAAAGGTAATTTATTTGATGAATAGAACCTTTTTAATAGATTAACTAAAATTGTTAAGATATGTTTATGAAGCCTTTAAGTAGTAAAGTAAGGTTTTTGAGACATCATTGCTTACTTAAAGAAGTATTCCTTCTATTGGATAACTTCTAAGGAAAGGTAATTTCTTTAAGCTACTGAATCTTTTTAAGTAGTTATCCAATTTTCTAAGTTTTTTCTTTAATTCCTTCAAAGAATTATTTTTCTGTAATTTCTTTGAGTGATGGTGCTTTTTTATAAGTATTATCTAATTTCCTGAAGGTATTTTTTACACCTTTCAATAGAAACGCATTGTTTTTGAAACACTTTCACTTATTCAGACAAATTCTCTTGTTGAGGTACTTCTGCTATATAAATAATTCTAGAGTAGGAGTTTCTCGGAGTAATTCAACTAGAGTTTATTGTGAGTTTAGGATGCTTACTTCTATTTGCAGCTTATTTAGATAAGCAATCTTATTATGATATTTCTTCTTTAATAACATTTAGGGAAATGTAGATTTTTCGGAGTAATGGTTCTTTCTAGGGAGTTATCCAATTTTTTAGATGTATTTCTCAACATCTTGAGCAGAGAGAAATATTTTTGAGAAACACTCTTGTGTTATTTGTAAAGGTGTATAGAAATTATTTATTATAGACTACTATGGTTAAGGTAGGAGTAGATATAACGGACATACAGAGAGTAAAAAAGTTGTATGAAAGAAAAGGTGAGAAGTTCATAGATAGAATACTTACGCACAGAGAAAAAGAATATGTTATGAAACATGAGAAGTTTTTACTAAACTTAGCAGGCAGATTTGCAGGTAAGGAAGCATTCTTTAAGGCACTTGGTACTGGGATAATAAATTTTCAAGAAGTTGAGATTCTTAACAGTTCTTCTGGAAAACCTTTTGTGAATTTGTATGGTAAAACTAAGGAGATATTTGAATCATTCAATATTAAGAGTATGGATATCTCCATCTCGCATACAGATTTATCTGCTATTTCGGTGGTAGTATTTGAGATATGATTACTCAACGGTAACACTTTTAGCTAAATTTCTAGGTTTATCTACATCTAGCCCTTTGATAGTAGCAATATGGTAAGCAAGTAATTGAAGAGGTATAACATTTATTATTGGTGAGAGGATCTCTATGGTATTAGGTACAGGTATAATGTAATCAGATATTTTTGGTATTTCTTTGTCATCTTCGTTAACGATAGCTATGACTTTACCGTTTCTAGCTTTTATTTCCTGAATGTTACTGAGTATTTTACTGTAAAGTGATCCTTTGGTGGCTATAACGACGACAGGCATGTTTTCATCGACGAGCGCAATTGGTCCGTGTTTCATTTCTGCAGCTGGATAACCTTCTGCATGGATATACGATATTTCCTTTAGTTTAAGAGCACCTTCAATAGCTATGGGGTAGTTGTAGTGTCTTCCTAGATATAAAAAGTTTCTACTTTTATAGAACTCTTTTGCTATATCTTTGGTTATATCGTTTGTTTTATTCAAAGTGTAATCTACAAGTTCTGGTAGTTTTTTTAGGTTGGATACTATTTCTCTGCCTTCAAATAGTCCTAATCTTTTTTTTCTTCCAACAAAAATGCTGAGCATTATGATAGCAACTATCATGTTAGTAAAAGCTTTAGTTGATGCAACACCTATTTCAGGTCCAGAATGAATATATATTCCCATTCCTGCCTCTCTAGCAATTGTACTACCTACGACATTAACTATTCCCATTGTTATGCATCCTTTTCTTTTTGCCTCCCTTAGTGCTTCTAGGGTATCCATGGTTTCACCGGATTGTGTTATAGCAACCACTACGTCTCTGTGAGTGAGCATGGGGTTTCTATACCTAAACTCAGATGCATAGTCAACTTCAGCGAAAACACCACCAATATCCTCCATGATATACTTACCAAGCATACCAGCATGGTAAGCTGTACCACAGCCTATAAAAACAAATTTCCTTATCTTATGAACACGATTTTCTAATTTTGAAATTCCCCCTAATTTGACTGCTCCTTCATCTTCAAGCAACCTACCTCTTATACAGTTCTCTATTGCCATAGGTTGTTCGAATATCTCCTTTATCATGTAATGTGGATAGTTACCTTTATTAAGCTGTTCTACTTCCCAATCAACTACAAAAATATCTTTTTTTATACTTTCTCCTGTGAAATCTTTTGTTTTTACATCATCTTTTTTGACAATAGCTATTTCGCCGTCATCTAGATAAATAACGTTTTTTGTGTGTTTAACTATAGCGTTGATGTCAGAGGCAACTATGCTTTCTTCATCACCTATTCCTATCACTATAGGACTACCTTTTCTAACTGCTATAAGTTTATTAGGCTCTTTCAAATATGATATAACCAATCCAAACGTACCACTGAGCTCTTTAACTGATAATATTACAGCATCTTCAAAATTATTCCCTTCTTTTATGTGTTCTTCTATAAGGTTTACTATTACTTCTGTGTCAGTCTGACTATAAAATGAATATCCTTTCTTTATGAGCATTTCCTTGATGACAGAGTAATTTTCTATTATTCCGTTGTGTACCAATATTATTTCACCACTGTTGCTTATATGTGGGTGTGCATTTGGGATATTAACACCACCGTGTGTTGCCCAACGAGTATGACCTATAGCTAAGTTTTTAACGTTAGATGAATCCAATTCTCTTAGTTTTAGTTCTAGATTTGAAATTTTGCCAACTTCTTTGTAAATTTCAAATTTACCATTTCCTATAAAAGCAACACCAGCAGAATCATATCCTCGGTATTCCAGTTGTTTTAATCCCTCAATAACGACTTCTAAAGGATTAGATTTAATACCAATGTACCCAACAATACCACACATATATTTCATGAGAATTGTTAAAATTACTAACGTAAATTATCAACTTAATTGAAGGTGTAGTAAAAACTTTAATTTCTTAGAAATTTTTTCTCTCATTACTTTTTACAACTTATTTGGAAAAGCTCTTATCAGAAAATCCAATTCCTTAATTTTCTTTCTCTTACATTTTTCTCTACAATCTCTTAAGATAAATGCTCTTATTGTGGTACTTTTGGTACATAACTTCTTAATGATAGTTGTTTTTTTGAGTTCATTCCCCATAAGGGTTTTCTATAAATTAGAACATCATCCATG
>JBKBIJ010000190.1:0-3240 GCA_046299455.1 Brevinematia bacterium
GGTATGCCAGTTTCTGAAGACAATCTAGATGAGTATATTTGGTATACTTATACTGATATATACATATATGCTAATGCAATAAGTTACTATCTAACGAAGGTAATCAAGCTAAAGAAAGGTGACAAAGTTGCATTAATATCAGAGAATAGGGCTGAATGGGGTTTGTGTGCATTGGGAGTAGTTTATAACGGTTTCGTATTAGTACCAATAGACATCAGAATGTCACCACAAGAAATAGATATGATTCTTAAACATTCCGAAAGTAAAGTCATTTTCATTTCCCAAAAAATGCTCAAATCTCTAGAAGAAGATATAAACTTCGAAGACTACAAAATCGTTGTTATAGATAGTAGTCCCGAGAACAAAAAACAAATTTCACTAGAGAAAATAATCGAAAACTACGAAGACAAAAAACTTAAAGATTACAACGATGTAAAAAGTGATGATTTATTCGAGATAGTATACACCTCTGGAACAACTGGTCTGTCAAAGGGTGTAATGCTCACTCACAGAAACATAATGTTCGAAGTTAGCATTATGCCACCTTTAGCTAATATAAACCCTAACGATAAACTTCTCTCAATACTACCTTTAAACCATACATACGAATCAACCGCAGGCTTGTATACCGCTTTACATGGTGGATGTAGTATAGTATACTCTCCTTCACTCAGCCCAAAAATTGTCTTAACAATAATCTCTAGACAAAAGATAAACAAAATGCTAGTTGTCCCTCTATTTCTTGAAAAAATAGCAGATGGGATACTAAAAAATATACAAAAATCAAGCATAGTTTTAAAAAGTTTAATCAAAGTTCTCTTTGGTCTATCTACCATCTCTAAGAATATAACAGGTAACAACAACATAAGCAAAAAGCTTCTTTCGATTATAAGACACAAAGCAGGATTATCAAGTATTGAACTTTTCATTTCAGGTGCAGCTCCTCTTCCAGAAAGGGTTTCTAACCTTATGGAACTTTTAGGATTTACAATCTTACAGGGATATGGACTTACGGAATGTGCACCAGTTGCTACCCTCAACCCTATGAACAAACCCAAAAACAAATCAGTCGGTAAACCATTACCAGGTGTAGAAATTATAATAGATTCACCCAATGATGAAGGAATAGGTGAAATATTAATAAAAGGGCCTAACGTTATGAAAGGTTATTATAAAAACCAAGAAGCAACAAACGAGACTCTTGTAAACGGTTACTTAAGAACAGGTGATCTAGGATATATTGACAAAGAAGGTTATGTATATATAACCGGAAGAATAAAAAATATCATAGTCACACATGGAGGTAAAAACGTTTATCCTGAAGAAATAGAAGAAAAGCTAAATGAATCACCCTATATCTTAGAAAGTCTTGTGATTGGTAAAAAAATAAGTAAAAATGAAGCAATAGGTGAAGAAGTATTCGCATTCATAGTACCAGACTTTAACTACATAGAATTCGAAAAAGAGACGCCTGTCCACAAAATAGATTACTCTGAAATTGAAAAAATAATAGATAACGTTGTCAAGGAAATCAACTCAAAATTACCTGATTACAAAAAGATAAAAGGATACAAAATATTGACCGAAGAGTTACCTAAAACTTCCACAAGAAAGATAAAAAGATATCTATTCCAAAGCCAAGATAGTCTTTAACTTTTTATCTTGATTGAAGAGTATAACGTTTATTATATTTTTACACTAAGATGATTATAATAAGTAATAAATCGTTTGTAGAGATACTAGAAAAATATTATCAATGGGACTTTGATAGTTTATTCAACGAAGTATCATATGATGATATTGAAAAAGCAATTTCTAAGAGTTATCTGAACGATCATGATCTTATAGCTCTTCTATCCCCCAAAGCCCAAAAATATATAGAATACCTAGCAAGAAAGTCTTATATAATAACAAGACAATTTTTTGGAAATGTAATATTTATTTACGCACCACTCTACGTTTCAGATCATTGTATAAATGCTTGTTTATACTGTGGATTCAGTGTCTTTGAGAAATTCAAGAGAAGAACGCTTAACTACGATGAGGTTAGGAAAGAAGCAGAAATACTTAGTAAAAGAGGCATAAGACATGTTCTGTTACTTACCGGAGAATCAAAGTTAGTAGGAATCGAGTACATAACTACCGTTGTAAAGATTCTTAAGGAATACTTTGATGAAGTCTCAATAGAAATATACCCTATGGATGAAGCAGATTACAGGAAAGTTATAGAGAGTGGCGCAGAAGGACTAGTCGTTTACCAAGAAGTCTATGACAAAGAAATCTATGATAAACTTCATGTTTTTGGACCTAAAAAGAACTATCTTTACAGACTAGAAACACCTGATAGAGGTGCAAGAGCAGGATTTAGGGAAATAAACATTGGTGCTTTGCTTGGGTTAGCTCCAACAAGAAGAGAAATATTCTTTGTACTAAAACACGCAGATTACCTACTCCAAACATACCCAAATATCGAGGTTGGCATTTCATTCCCTAGAATGAGACCTATACACGGAAGCAATAACTTCAGTTTTAAAATATACGAAGTAAGTGACATCGATATAGTTCAGTTCATCTCCGTCACTAGAATATTTCTAAACAGAGCAGGAATAAATATTTCAACCAGAGAAAACCCAGAATTCAGAAACAACATACTCTCTCTGGGCCCAACAAGAATGTCTGCAGGTTCTTCTACAGCAGTCGGTGGATACTCAGAAAACATAAAATCCTCACAATTCGAAATATCAGATGATAGAACTATCGAAGAATTTTGCGAAGTAGTAAAATCAAAAAACCTCATGCCAACATTCGTAAATTGGATAAGAGAAATCTAATGGATATTATAGATATTATCATTACCCTAAATATAGGTTTTTCTACTGTCACTTTTCTTAGCTATCTCTCGGTAGTTACAATCGCATTAACTAACGGAAAATACAAAAATTTTCACAAAACATTTCTTAGCAGAACTTTCTCTAACTTACTTCTATCATCAATACTATCGGTATTCATGATAAACACCGCATTTCACAAAATTTACGAAGCTGAGATTTTTGAATTCCTAGGTCATATTACCTTATCATTTTCTTTGTTTGTATCGCCACTTATAGTTAACCTATCTTTCACAAAAAACTTATACTTTGAAAAAATAATGCTCGTTATCTATACCTTTATCTTCTCAATTGTATTTTTCATATTAACGATAAGCTATTCAATAACCTTAGAATCTCTAAAACTCCTAGT
>JBKBIJ010000191.1:0-3233 GCA_046299455.1 Brevinematia bacterium
TTTATTGAATTCTTAGCGATATTCTTTAGACATTTAAGGATGGTGTTTAAGAAATCTAATTTCCTAAGTCTATTTCTTTCGTCTGTCTTTTCTAAAACCTATTCGGATAAAGTTTTCTTTGGTATTTATGCTACACAAATTCCAATTAAAGGTAGTTTTTTGACGTATTAGAGCTTAGAAGTGTTTTTGAATACTTTTAATGTGAAACCTGTTTAGATAGGTTTCATTATGGTATGTTCGTTAAAATAACTTCCAGATAAAGTGATTTTCTTTGGAGTTGAGAGGTAGATATAGTTAGCTATCAACTTTAGTGAGTCATTCAATTTTTTAGATATATTCTGGAAGTTCCTTGAATAGCACATTTTTGAAACAGCAAAATTTCTGATGAATAAATAATCTTGATATTCTTCTTAAAGAGTTTAACTTTTAAATAGCAATCTGATGTATTCTTGGTTTTACTCCCACAGAATGGTATAGTGAAAAGTATAAATATATTTTGGAACATCCACACACTTAGTAGAGAATACAGTTACATTACTATTAAATTATTTATGATGAAGATAGTTATAGGTATAACCAGTAGTGTAAGTATATATAAGGTTATTGGAATTGTAAGGAAATTAATTAAACGCGGTAATGAAGTTAAGGTTGTAATGTCAGCCAATGCTACAAAGTTTGTTTCACCTTTGCTTTTTCATTCTATATCGCAAAATAAAGTTTATGTGAACAATTTTAATGATGAAGACCCTTTAATACATATAACTTTAGCCAAGTGGGGTGATATTTTTGTTATTCTGCCAGCAACAGCTAATATAATATCAAAAATCGCTAATGGTATATGTGACGACCTCGTGAGTACTTTAGCTGTATCCTTCCCCTATTCAAAGAGAAGAATTTTGGTTCCTGCAATGAATAAAGAAATGTGGATTAATCCTATAATACAAGATAACATTAGCAAGTTAACCAAGTATGGGTGGAAAGTTTTGGAACCTGAAGAAGGTTTATTTGCATCGCCTCTTGAAGGTAAAGGTAAAGGAAGATTACCTAACGATAAAACAATACTTTACTCAATACTTAGAAACGAAAATGGTTTATTGAAAGGTAAAAAGGTTTTAATAACCGCCGGTGCAACGAAAGAGTACATAGACAGTGTTAGATTCATATCTAATGATTCTTCTGGAATTATGGGTCTATCACTTGCCTTAGTATGTTATTTGGAAGGTGCAGATGTATGTTTAGTACATGGGGAGATGAAATACAAACCTTTTAAGTTTATAAGATCTATTAGAGTTGTATCTACAGAAGACATGCTCAAGGTTACTAAAAAAGAATTTGATTCATCTGACATTTTGTTTATGTCAGCAGCTGTTTCGGACTTTACCCCATCAGAAAAAATAGTAGGGAAATTACCAAAAAGTGAAATAAACGAAATAAAGTTAAAAAAAACCCCAGACATACTAAAGGAAATATCTTTTCAGAAAAGGAACCAAATTATCGTTGGATTTGCTCTCGGAAGCGAGAACGTAGAAAATTATGCAATAACTAAAATGATAGAAAAAAATCTCGATTTCATAGTAGCAAACACTATAGAAGTTTTAGGTCAAGAGGTTATTTTTAGTCCAATGGGAAATAAATATAACAAGATAACAATTTTCCATAAAAGCGGTGAAAGAAAAACATTCGAAGGGAATAAACTGAAAGTCGCAAAATTCATAGTTAATTATGTATCAAAAGTCCTTTAGTCTATTATTTCTACCTCAACCTCTTTTACAGTTTTATTATTAATTGTAAAAGCCTTTAACTCCGGCTTACCTGTTCTCATCGAAGATATAACGAAAATGAGATGATCTATTACTTCGTTTCTTTCAAGATCTGTTACAGAGGGGTACGGATCTGATACGGGATGAGAATGAAATATTCCTACAACTTCCTTCGATCTATTGTCAATATCCTCAAATACTTTCATAACTTCCAAAGGATCCATTTCAAAAAACTTTTCACTTTTTGCAATATTTTCCATCTTTATAAATTCGTCAACAGTATCATTCCTACCAACAAGAATACCACACGCTTCAATTGGTATGTTTTCTTTCATCCAAGATATCATCTCTTCATATATCTCTTTTTTTATTTTCACATTATCCCTCCTAATAATTCCATAGAATATCATTACTAAAATACCTATTGCCCGAATCCGGAAAAACTGTCACAATAACTCCCTCATCAATTGTTCTTGCTAACTCAAAAGCACCTGATAAATTAAGACCAGATGAGGGACCTATCAATAAACCAAATTTCCTAGCAAACTCTCTGACCATCACATATGCCTTTTCAGTCGATATTGTAAATCTACCATCCACAAGACAAGGATCAAATATTTTTGGCACTTTCGAAGACTTCAAGTTCTTTATACCTTCTATACCATGATACTCCGAATCCGGTTCAATAATGTATGTTTTTATCGATGGATTAAACTCTTTAAGCCTTTTAGAAGTGCCTACAAATGTTCCACTAGTTCCTAGAGAACATATAAAATGTGATACTTTCCCATTTGTTTGGGAAATTATCTCGTTTGCAGTAGTTTCATAATGTGCCAACCAATTGTTAGGATTACTGTATTGGTCTATTAAAATATATTTCTCAGGATTTTTTCTAACAATTTCCTCTACAACTTCCTGTGCACCATCAGTACCTTCAAGAGGATCAGAATATATAACATTAACCCCCAGAATTCTAAGTATCTTTTTTCTCTCCTCACTAGCATTTTCAGGAACAACAAGAGTAAGAGGATAACCTTTTATCGTACATATCATAGCATAAGCTATTCCAGTATTTCCAGAAGTCGCATCTATTAATATCTTATCTTTAGTTATGAGACCCCTATTCTCCAAATCTCTTATCATATAAAATGCAGGCCTATCCTTTACAGAACCACCAGGATTATAAAACTCTAACTTTGCATAAATAACAACATTCCTAGATATCCCTGTCTCCCATGGTTCTATCCTCAAAATTGGTGTATTTCCTATTAATTCTAATGCTCTAGACATAAAATACTATAATAAAATTTATTAAATAAAATTCTATTTATAGAAATTTCTTTATTCAAGTTAAAGCAAAACTTTATATAAATTCACCAATTCATCCATCTTCAAATTTTCCAAAAATATTATCCTCTCAAAAGAATTTTTCATAACTTCTCTGATGTATTCCAAATTATCCTTAAGATTATT
>JBKBIJ010000192.1:0-3218 GCA_046299455.1 Brevinematia bacterium
ACCTCTTAAGTTATTTTAAATGTACAAACTTTCATATTCAATTTTTGTAAATAACTTATCTTTTCGTACGTGATTCAATAATTCCCATTCAACTTCACCATATGTCTTTGCCCTTGTTCTATCTATAACGAGATGTATATTTACTGTGATTCTCTTTGGCAGTTGTATATTTGATTTTTTATCTCTTCTATATATAGTGGGATGATATAGTATTAAAAGATATAGATCCTAAAAGTTTTCTGTTTATCTTTTTTAAAGCTTAAAGACTGATTTTACTATGTGAGCCTGATTTCTGTAGTTATATTGCTATGTTTCTATGCTCTTACTCTTTATTAATCTATTGAAGAGCAATTATGATATGGAACCTTGTGATATTCTTGCTGCAATCGAATTACTTTGCACTAAGGCTTTGTCGTATTTAGACCAGTCCTTTTATAATATTTCTTTTTCACAACTTATAGAAAGGTGGTTTCTTTAAATATTAGCTTTAAGTTTAAACTCTCAGGAGAGTGATTTGACCATTACCAAAGAACAACTAGAGAGTACTTTGGCGAATAGACAATGAAGTTTAGTTATATTATAAACAGTAAAGATGTGTTAAAATGATGGATCTAAGGGTTTATGTAAATTTGGTTTATTTATTGTTATAGTTCTTTGTGTTAATAGTGAAAGTATATATATAGATTAGACTATGAAATACTTTCTTTAACAGCTTAAGGGAATAAAAGTTATGGGGATCTTCTGAAAAACTACTTTTCAAATTTATGAACCAAAGCATAATACCTTGTATTTAAGTGATATTTTATCTATCTTTTAAATTATGTTTTTATTTGTTTAGAATATTTTTATGTCAGATTTTGAGAAAAAGGTTTTTATAGAGACGTTGGGGTGTGCTAAAAATATTGTAGACTCTGAGAGAGTTGGATTTCTTTTATCTAGTTATGGTGCGAAGATAGTTAGTGATCCTGAGACAGCAGATATTGTAATGGTTAATACTTGTGGTTTTATTGAGGATGCTAAACAGCAATCTATAGATTATATACTGTCTTATGCTAAATTGAAGGAAGATTTAAAGAAAAAAGGGAAAGATCAGAAGTTAGTTGTATTTGGTTGTCTTGCTGAAAGGTACAAAGATGAGTTACTCGATGAGATTCCAGAGATAGATTTCATTTGTGGTGTTAGAGATTATTTTATTATGTTAAAATCTTTGAACAGCAATGGTAACGGTGGTAAGGTTTTAGATACATCTAGAGAGTACAGGGATATAGTGTTTTCTGAGAGAGAATTTAGAAGAATTGTAAATAAAGATTATCCTTATGCTTATCTTAAGGTTTCAGAAGGATGTAATCACAGTTGTTCTTTCTGTGCTATTCCTATTATAAGAGGTAGACAAAGAAGTAGAACAGTTAAGAGTCTGATTGATGAGGTTAAGTTTCTTAGAGATAATGGTATAAAAGAAATCATTATAGTTTCTCAGGATACTACTAGTTATGGTATTGACGTTTATGGTAAGGTTATGTTATCAGATTTACTCTATGAAATTAGTAAAATAGAAGGTATTGAATGGATAAGGTTACATTACCTTTATCCTACTGAGGTAAGTGATGATATAATTTCTGCTATAGCTTCGATTGATAAAGTTTGTAAATATGTTGATATTCCTTTTCAACATGCTAGTAATAAGATACTTAAACTTATGAGAAGAGGTGGGACTAAAGAGAGTTATGTTGAGCTAATAAGTAAAATAAGAGATAAGATAAAAGATGTAGTTTTAAGGAGTACGTTTATTGTTGGTTTTCCAGGTGAGACTAGAGAGGATTTTGAGGAACTTAAAGATTTTGTTAAGAATATGAACTTTACGTGGGTTGGTGTTTTTACTTATTCCCATGAAGAGGGTACTTATGCATATTCTCTTGAAGATAACGTACCTAAGAATGTAAAATCTAGAAGAAGGAACGAGATTTTAAGGATTCAGCAGGACATAACTCATAGGAATTTAAAAAAACTTGTAGGTAAAGTTATTAAAGTTATAGTTGATGATGTTTTGGATGAGAGGAATTATATCGCAAGGAGTGAGTATAACTCACCGGAAGTTGATGGTAGTATCCATTTAGTTTCTAATAGGAAACTAAACAAAGGCGATTTTGTTGAAAGTTTTATAATCAAGACAGTGGGGTATGATTTGTATGCAAAGGCAGTATAGTTTCAAGTTTTTCATGATAAACTTCTTTACAATTTTCAGGATTCTGGTTTCACCTTTTGTATTTATGCTCCTCATAATTAATGGTGTTGTTAACAGTATACTTGCTTTTGTTTTGTTTATGGTTGGTACAATTACTGATGCAATTGATGGTATGTTGGCTAGAAAGTACAACCTTCAGAGTAAGTTTGGTTTTGTACTCGATCCTATAGCGGATAAGTTTTTGGTTTTATTTACTTTACTTGGGATTATACTTATAGACTACTTCTTCGTACCTTTCTATTTTTTTGTTATAATATTTTTGAGAGATCTTATTGTGACTTTTCTAAAACCTATTTCAGACTACAAAGGGTTCCCAATACCTACCACATCTTTAGCTAAGATCAAGACTACTATTCAGTTTGTATGTATAATTTCAGTACTTATGTACAATATTTTAGTTAATGTTTTTGTTGGGAATCCTTCTGTGAAAAGTGTTATTGAATTTTTTGGTAGTTTTGCTTATTTACCTTATTATCTGTGTTTGGTACTACTTATAGTTACTATTGTTTCTGGGATTGAGTATATTGTTTTGTTTATTAGAGGTGTTTTGAAAAAATTGAGTTTTTGAAAATTTCTAATAGTTTCTTTCATGATTAAGATTGATTCTAAGCCACTTTGGGGGATCGATTGAATAATAAGCATATAGAGGTTTTCAACGATACAAAGGTTTTTGTGGTTGCTCCAGCTGGTTTGGTTACAGGGGGAGCAGAAATTTTACATTCCTTGGTTTACACTTTAAAAAAACATTTAGGGGTTGAGTCGTATATATATTATCATCCATTTCCTTATGAAAACGTACCTAAGGAGTACGAAGAATATGGTGTTGAGATTGCTAATAGTATAGAAGATGATAGTAGGAATATACTTGTTGTTCCTGAAGTAGTTGATCTTTTGAAATTTGCTAAAAAATTTAGAAATATAAGGAAAGTTGTTTATTGGTTAAGCGTTGACTTTTTTTACCGAAGTATGTTTGTTA
>JBKBIJ010000193.1:0-3154 GCA_046299455.1 Brevinematia bacterium
GGTAAGCAAGCGAAATATAGGATTAAACGTTTATAAATTGGACTTGCTTCATATAAATACCGACTCACTTCACGTAATTGTTTTTGGTTTTTACGTGGATTTTGCATGAATCGAATAATATCTTCTTTTGTATATTTTTTATTTTAAAATTAGCTGAGGATTATGAGGTGTAGTATAATAACTATAGGTTCTGAGATAACGAAAGGATTTGTTTTGGATTCTAATTCCAATTTTCTTTCCAGGCAACTTGGAATGTTGGGAGTTGATGTTAGGTTTTTGATTAGTGTTGGTGATGATAGGAAAGAGATTATAGATGTTTTCAAGTTTGCTTATGACAATACTGATCTTATAATAACTACTGGTGGGTTAGGTCCTACCGCAGATGATCTTACAAGAGATTGTGTTAGAGATTTTTTTGATATTGAATTTGTTCTTTCTGAATCTATTCTTGAGAAAATAAGAAATAAGTTCATTAAATATACTGGTGTTGAAATGCCTCAGATAAATGTTAAACAAGCTTATATTCCGAAGAATGGGATTGTTATTGATAATGAAGTTGGTTCTGCTCCAGGCTATGTTGTTACTAAAGGTAATAAAATTTTAGTTTCTCTCCCAGGTGTACCTCAAGAAATGAAATCGATGTTTGATAATTTTCTTAGAGGTTTTATATCTAGTAAAGTTTTGAAAAAGACTAAAAAGGAGTTTTTCGTTAAAATTTTGGGTATGCCAGAATCTAGAGTTGATGAATTAATATCCAGTCTTAAGGATTTGGAGTATAGCACTATAGCGGATTATGGTGTGGTTGATGCTATATTTTATTTGAGTTCAGATGAATATGAAACTAAAAAGCAGGAAATTGTGGAGTTTCTCAATAGAGAACTTGGAAAAGATGATGTTATTTTCTTTATGTCTTATGATTTTGAAGATCTTCCTTCTATATTTAAGCAAGAGGTTACTAAAGCTAACCTTAAATTATCTACTGCTGAATCAATGACAGGAGGGTATTTGTCCCAAATTATAACTTCCGTACCAGGTGCTACTGAGTACTTCCTTGGTGGTATAGTATCGTATTCCGATACTTCTAAAGTTTCAATACTTAAAGTTAAGGAAGAAACTTTGAGAAAATATTTTTCTACGAGCATTGAGACTACGATAGAAATGGCTAAAAATTCTCTTGAAATTTTTAAAAGTAATGCTTCGATAGCTATTACTGGTGTTGCTGGACCAGGTAGCGATTCGTCAAAAAAGGAAGTTGGCACAGTTTATATTGTTGCAATCCTCGATAATGGCAAGTACTTGACTAAAGAGTTAAAGTTATTTGGAAATAGAGAGAAAATAAGGAGTTCCGCTTCATTAAAAGCTATCGAACTGATGATAAGATTAATTAGATCAGAGTTTAAAGTATGAAATTCGTTATCCTTGATTTCATAACTGTGCTTTCAGTGGTTTTACTAATCATTATATCTTTTTCATATCTTATTTTTCTCGTTTTATCTAATGTAGTTATTTTTAATGTTTTAGTGTTTTTTGTATTTTTGTTGTTTTTGGTTTTTGTAGTTACTTTTAGATACCTTAAGATAAAAATGGTTTATGGCAAGGCCCCCCTTTTTAGGGCTTTTAAACCTTTGATTGTTATTGTTGCCTTTTTAGTTGGTTTGGTTTTGTTGTTGTTTTTTTACTTAACACTTAGTATGGTTTTATAGAGTTTTTTGTGGACTGGGGCTTGTTGAAATAACTTTCTTATTTCTTTTATACTTGCTAGCATGGATAGGATTTTGGTGGTTTTTCTATTTTTTTTCTTCTTGCTACAAGTTACTTATTCTCAGTGGTATAGGGATGTGTCATTTTACCAGATATTTCCCAGAAGTTTCTATGATAGTGATGGTGATGGTATAGGTGATCTCAAGGGTATAATTCGTAAATTAGATTATATAATGGAGCTGGGTGTTGGGGGTATTTGGCTTAATCCTACTTTCCCTTCTCCTTCTTATCATGGGTATGATATTGTTGATTACTATAGCGTTAATCCTCAGTTTGGTACCATTGAAGATATGAAAAGTTTGATAGAGCAAGCTGGTAGAAGGGGTATAAGGATACTTTTGGACTTAGTTATTAATCACACCTCTACAGAAATCGATTGGTTTAAGAAATCTGAATTAAGAGATGCCTTTTTTGACAAATGGTATATATGGGTTAGTAAAATGCCGAATGTTCAGGGTAAGATTGGTTGGTCTAAACCTTGGATAAGGGGTAATTCGCCTTGGGAAGTATGGTCGTTTTCTAGGGTTAGGAATGAGTATTATTATAGCGCTTTCTGGAGTGGTATGCCTGACTTGAATCTAACTAATCCAGATGTTGTTAATGAAATTTACAAAATCGCTAGATATTGGCTTGAGATGGGTGTAGGTGGATTTAGGTTAGATGCGGTTAGGTATCTTATAGAAACTGGTCCAGGTGAAGGTCAAGCTGATACTGAGGAAACAATTATGTTTTTGAAAAACTTTAATAGTTTTTGTAAGAAAGTTAATCCAGATTCGTTCAACGTTGGAGAAGTTTGGGTAGGTAACAGTATTGTTTATAGGTACAAAAATGCGCTTGATGGTTGCTTTGATTTTGAGCTTAGAGAAGTCTTAGCTTCCTCTGTAGGTTATGGCCCTAAGATCGGAAAGTTTTACGAGTACATAGATAAAATGAAATCTATTGTTGGAGGTATACAGAATTGGAAATTCTTCTATCCGTTCTCGTCAAACCATGATGTTACAAGAGTTCATAGCATTATTTTCAGAAGACCTGATAACTTTGAAAGGTTAAAACTATTTTATACTCTTTTGTTTACCATGCCGGGAAATCCGTTTATATACTACGGCGACGAGATAGGAATGATTAATTCACCTTATCTAAAAGGTGATATGGCTTTCAGAGATCCTATGGTTTGGAATAGTAGCGACAAAGTTGGATTTACTAAATCAAGACCTTGGACGTATGTCAACCCAGATCCTATTATAAACCTAGAGTACCAAAAATCAGATAAAAATTCAGTTTTTAACCACTTTCTCAAAGTTTCCTATATAAGAAATTCAAATAGTGTTTTTCTGAATGGAGAGATAGAAATTATTAGTAATTCTCTTCCTAATAGGGTTATTTCTTTTGCTAG
>JBKBIJ010000194.1:0-3142 GCA_046299455.1 Brevinematia bacterium
GTCAAATACCACCCACTCGGCACATCCCAGTAAAATGCTTGAAACACTCTCCACGCACCTACATCGCTCACAGACACTAGTGATATCACCACCACTAGCACCCAAATCAACATCCCTAATCGCTTCATACATACCTCCTCGTTCCCAAAATGGGAACATAATATAGAAGGCAACTTTCATGCCAAATCTCAGAAAAGTTTAAAACACATTTTTAAAAATGCAATATAAAAATTAAAAACCAAAATACTTTGGTAAAAATAAAAATATATCCCAAAACAAAGTATGCTAACACAAAAACAAAAAACATAATTGCACAATTTTCTTGCACTAATTTTGCACCAGCTATATTACGAATATATCGTAAAAACAACCAAAAAGAAATTTGCACAACTTTGCACTCGTAAAACAAATTTTTGTGCAAAATCCATTACCTATTGACAGTAGACTCTAATGGCTCGCCTCCAAAATCAGGTTTAGCAGATACCGTTTTTATATAATCCAAAAATACAAACCGTTAAGAGAAATTTTATCGATGCACTCTCACTAAGCAAGTACCTCAAAGATACTGTAACGTTAAAATAAGCTACCTACATACTCAACTTTTACCATTCTTTCAAAAAGAGGAACAAACGAATAGTTCAATATCATAGATACACTAAAAGACCTAACTGGGGAAAACTTTGCTTCAGCAAAAATTGATGAGTTAGTAATCCTCTCAGAAGAAATAAAAAGATTATCAATACCAAATGATACCATGAAAAACTCAGAAAACTTTACATAAGTTGAAGAAAAAACCGATGTATTTGCAAAGGAAACATCACCAACAGGTAGTAATGGGAACTTAACACCAAAAACAAAATCCGAGTAATAATTGAAAAATGACTTATATCTTATACTCATAGGTATATGTATACCATAAAGACTTTTAGTGTAATAATCTGGATTAAAAGCAGTACCAGAAATACCATAAGAAAACTGATCAAAAGCGATGGATAAAGAAAAACCATTTACTTCATTGAGTATATTTAGCTTTATTGCTGCAATAGGTATACTAAATGAAACACTTGAGTTACCTACAATACCTTGAATATCCTCGATTACACCAAGAGTAAAGAAATCCCATAAACCCACATATATTTTAGATAATACACCTCCCTCAGAGTACATAACAAAATTAATGTTAAACATTCCCTTTGTCATGGTATAAGGGCTAAGGTTAGGTCCTAAACAGTACTCATAAGTATAAGGCGGAACAAATGAAACAACAGATTCTTCTATAACTATTTTTTTGCTACCTACAACTTCCTGGGCCAAAGAGAAGGCAAAAGATAACAAAACAAGAAAAACCACCAAGAAATTCTTCATTATATATCTCCAAATTCATTAATAATTTTCTGAATTTTTTCCTGGATATTTAACTTTGAAGTCGAAGCAGAATAAAGTATCCCACTTTTTATACTTTTAGCATTCGATGCCCCATGCCCTATATAAACATTACCATTAACTCCCAGGAGAGCAGCAGCACCGTATTCACTAGCATCTGTCTTCTTTTTAAATTTCTTTAGAGCAACCTTCATCAAAGCACCAAGTACAAAACCATACCATTTCGACATAATCTCCTGCTTCATAAGCCTAGATAGTGCCCTACTTGCACCTTCAGAGGATTTCAAAACAATATTACCCGTAAAACCATCAGTAACTATAACATCAACATCACCTAAAAATATATCATTACCCTCAATGTTACCGACAAAACTCTTACCAAGTTTATCAATCATAATATTTCTAGCCTTTCTAACAACTTCAGTACCTTTGTAATCTTCTTCACCTATGTTAAGAAGACCTATTTTAGGATCAAAAACCCTTAAAACATTTTCAACAAAAACTTTTCCCATAATCCCAAATAAAACATAATCCCTAGGCTCAGGTTCAACACTAGCACCAACATCAAGCAAAACTCTAAAACCATAAACAGAAGGTATAACTGTCGCCAAAGCAGGCTTCGAAACTCTATCCAACCTACCAAGCTTCAAAACCGAACTCACAACAACAGCACCAGTATTTCCCGGTGAGAAAAACGAATTTACTTTGCCCTTCTCAAGAAGATCCAAGGCAACCATTATCGAAGAATCCTTCTTTCTCCTACTAGCACTAAAAGGCTCATCCGTCATCTCTATAACTTCATTCGCGTTAACTATGTCAAATTTTGCTTTCTTCAGAACTCTTTTTGAAAATTTCTTGAGATAACTTTTTATTAAATCCTCCTTACCAACCATGACAACATGTATATCTTTGTAAAGACTTGCTCTAATACACCCTTTCACAGCTTCATATAATCCCTTTTCTGTCCCCATAACATCAACAGCAATAGATACCATACAAAACCCTCTTAGAAAATTATTTATAAGAATCTAGTTAATTATCAATAAAAACAGAAATTGTAATAAAAATTATCTTTTGAAGAAAAGTATAATACTACTTTCTTTTTTCTCCTAGAGCAACATTTACATATCCTTGACAACTTTTTTATAGAGTGTTTCAAAATAAAAAAATACAAATAATAATTCCCATTTACCAGAGTAGTAAACTCTGTAGAAACTTCTAAGGTCTATCACCCTAAGAAAGTGCTATTCTCATATATTACCATTGATGAACCTCAAGTAGCACTGCAGTGAAAAGCTTCAAAAATCCCTTAAATTAGCTTTTGGGAAAATTATAAAAATAGATGTTAATAAACACCTTAACTTGGTAATCCTTCAGATAGACTTATCATCTTCCTAAGATTTTAAAAATTCCGGAGATTTTAAAAATTCCGGTAGAACTTAGTCTCTTGAGCGAATGATACTTTTTAAGCAGATTATCCAATTTCTTAGATATACTTTTTCATAATTTCTTAAGAATATGTTTTATTAAATTGATTCCTTTAAGAGTTTTATATAAAAAACACTACTAACAATTACAAATTATAGTTCTTCTAAAAATTTTTGCACCATCTTTTTTACTTGGAAAATTTTAAATATCACTTGGATGCTGTGGATGGTGTATCCATGCTCAGCAATATTACAAAAAATATATAAAAAAAGATCACGTTGCCAAAATTAATAGAATGACTATATTTCTAAATAAAGTTAGTTTTTGAGAT
>JBKBIJ010000195.1:0-3126 GCA_046299455.1 Brevinematia bacterium
AAGAATTTTCTGTGCTAAAAAGTCATCGAGCTACTACCAAAAGATTTTAGACAAGAATTCGGAGGATAAGAATTTAGGTGGTAAAAGGTGGGTATTCTATGCAAAAAACATATGCTTTGTTAAGGCGAGATATTTTATGTTATTTTTGTTATACAACTTCTAGAGAAAGGTAGTTTCTTGGAGTTTTTATAAATTTAGAGTACTTGTTCCTCCTTACAATTTATTAAGTTTTCTTATTAATACCAAGACTTTTATGAAGACTCTCGCATAGAATTATTAACTAGAGCCAGAGGTAGTTATATTTATGAAATTCTTTCATTGGCTTTTGTGAAAAGTGAATGATATCTAACAATTTTTGAAATTGCATCTTTATAAATTTTTGAAATATATTACACTCTAAAAGTAAAAATGTCATTTTAAGATAATAAGAAAGAAGTAGGCTTTTATGAGGAGAAATATATAAGTTGGTAGGGGGAAGTCCCCCTTAAAGCTTACGATATTTTTATTTTTGTTTCTTTTGAGGTTTTTTCTTTTGGTATTCTTACCTCTAGTACTCCGTTTCTATATTCAGCTTTTGCTTCTTCGCTTTTTACATCCGCTGGTAGTGGTATAACTCTTTCTACTTTACCGTAAAATCTCTCTATTTTGTGTATGCTTTCTTTCTTTTCTTCTTTTTCTTCTTTTTTCTCAGCTTTTAGATGTACAAAGTTGTCTTTTACTATTATTTCTATATCTTCCTTATTAACACCTGGTATTTCAGCTTTTATTACTACATCTTTGTCTGTTTCATATACATCAATAGCAGGTGTTAAGATGTAATCTTTTGCTTCAATTGGTCCAAAGAATTCATCGTACAATCTATCAAATTCTCTTCTTATTCTTTCAATTTCGGCAAAAGGTTGCCAGATGCTTAGTCCTTTTTTCATAACACACCCCCTATAAAAGTTTCCGATATAAATATACCAAAATATTTTTAATTAGTCAAGTTCTATTCTTGTTTAATACGAGTGCTTAGAGAATGATATTGATTTCTTTGTTTGTATTTGTATTTTTTTTACATTTTTTGTTAAATTTAGATTGTTTGTTTTAGGGTAGTTTTGTATGAATATTACTCCTGAGGTAATAAGAAAGGATTTTCCGATCTTTGATAGAAAGATAAGAGGTAAGGAATTAGTTTATCTTGACAATGCTGCTACTTCTCAGAAGCCTATACAGGTTATTTCGGAGATAGAGAAATACTATAGAACGCAGAATGCTAATATTCATCGTAGTGTACATCTTCTTGGTTATGAATCTACAGTTAGGTATGAAGAGGCTCACAAGAAGGTTGCTAGTTTTATAAATGCTAGAGACTGGCGTGAAGTGATATTTGTTAGGAATGCTACAGAAGGTATAAACTTGATTGCTTATTCTTATGCTCTTAATAACTTAAAGGAAGGTGATGAGATTGTAATTTCTATTTCTGAGCATCATTCAAATTTTGTTCCTTGGCAGTTTGTTTCCAAGGTTGTTGGTGCTAAGCTTAGAGTTTTTGATGTTGGTGATGATTATAGGTTAAATCTTGATGAATTTAGAAATATTATTTCTGATAGGACCAAGATAGTTAGTGTAGGTCATGTTTCTAATATAACTGGTGTTATTAATCCTATAAAAGAAATCATTTCTCTTGCTAAGCAAGTTAATGCTTTGACGATTGTTGATGGTGCTCAAGGTGTTCCTCATCTTAAGGTTGATGTTCAGGATATAGGTTGTGATTTTTACGTTGGTACTGGTCACAAGATGTGTGGACCTACTGGTATAGGTTTTGTATATGGTAGGATGGAAATTCTTGAGAATATGCCTCCATTTTTGTATGGAGGGGATATGATACAGAATGTTACGGTTTATGATAGTACTTGGAATGAATTGCCTTGGAAATTTGAGGCGGGGACTTCTAATATTGCTGGAGGAATAGGGTTGGCTGCTGCTATTGACTATCTTGAAAGCATAGGTATGGATAATATTGAAAGAATAGAAAAAGAGATTACAAAGTATTCTATTGAAGCATTGTCGAGTGTAAAGGATGTTAAGTTGTTTGGTCCTAGTGATGTTGATGATAGGTTAGGTGTATTTTCTTTCTCGATCAAAGGAGTTCATCCGCATGATATAGCATACATTTTTGATAGAGAAGGTATTGCGATAAGATCTGGACATCACTGTGCTCAGCCGTTTCTTAATAGAATTGGTGCTAGTGAAGGAGTCGCTAGAATAAGTACTTACATATACAATACCAAATCTGATATAGATAAGGTTGTAGAAGCGATAGAGAAAGTTAAACAAATTTTTAAGGTATAATTTTCCTACCTTTTTATAACTTCTAAAAAAGTGTTTTTCTTTAAACGAAAACCCCTTTTTAATGGGATTTACCAGATTTCTTGAACATATTCTCTAACATCTTTGATTAGCAAATTTTCTCTACTTCCTTCCTAAAACCTATCTAGGCATTTCCTGCTTTTGTTCTATAACTTCTAAAGAAATATAATTTTCTTTTGATGAAATATGACTTTTTGAGATGTTGTCCGATTTTTGTGATCTATTTATCCTACAATTTATTTAGAAATTGTACTTATGGTATTTTTGTTCCATAACTTCCTAAAAGTGATAGTTTCCTTAAACAACAGATCCATTCTAAGGAGTTAGAATATTTATTAGCAGTATTTCCTCGTATCTTTAAAATGTGGAAGTAACATTTTGAAGTTATGTTAAAAATCCAATTTCTTAGCTATCTTTTTCTCTCTTCACTCATTACAAGTTATTTGGATAATTGTCCTTATATTACTTTTGTTCTGTAGATTCTTGAGAAAGGTCATTCCCTTAAAAGATAGACTCCTTTTTAAGAGGCTATTCATTTATATATATATTTTGGTGATTTTTAAGTAGCAAGGTAACATTTCTAAATCATCTTATTATTTCTAACTGAATGTAATCTCTTGGAGTTGTAACTTCTTGGTATTAGACTACTAGTGGGTTCTATAAATTTAGAACATTTCTTCTTCATTACAACTCATAATTAGGAAGGTGATATTTTTTTAATATTCTCTTCCTTATAAGTAAAAGAATATTAAAAATCTACATATGATAAACTGA
>JBKBIJ010000196.1:0-3121 GCA_046299455.1 Brevinematia bacterium
AATCTGAAATGCCATAGAGACCGTACACTTGATATGTTCCTATACCCTGCCCAAGGATTTTATGGTTCTTCCAGATGTATAAATTTGATAACCATGATAAAATTCTTACGTCTTTACTTTCTACAAAATCTTCAGCTTGAAAACGTTCTGTTGTTCCAATAGCTCCGTAATTATTTAAAGGTGTAGGAATAGTATATGATACGAAAATAAGTATAAGTAATGAAACAATTACATAAACTGATACAGTTCTGAAGATAGAAAGTTTCTTGTAAAACTTTGGAGATTTTTCTTTTAGTTCTTTTGCTACTCTGTCTTCCTTTTTTGTTAAGAATACTAAGTAGAAAAATGCAAAGATTAAACCTTCAATAATGAGTGCGAGGTATTCTGATCTTGTCTGGGAGAAAATTACAACCGTAAAACTTAGAAGAGCAGTTACAAGAGAAGTAATTTTAAAAAAGAGAATGTTCAAAAACCTTTTGCTATCAACAATACCGGTATCAAAACTTATAACAAAATACAAAGCTATAGGAAAAATCATATTTAAATAGTTGGCTACAAATATGACGTTACCTATATTAGCTTTTATGCTATTTCTGTCAAAAGGCGTACCAATTTTTCCAAGAAATATGTCAATTCCCATATAGAAGTTCAAGATTGCATTTATAGAGATCACTAATCCAGTTAATACAAAGACAAAAAGAAATCTTACTATCTGGTCTTTTTTGCCTATCTTTGTACTGATGTAAAAAGAAATCAGAACATTCAAAAATAGGTATATACCAATATCGATTGCTTGTCTAAAGTAAAATGGATTGGTTCTGTAGGTATTGATTGTTGATAAAAGTGCCACTATTGAGAAGGTAAACCATGCCCAGTGTACAGGAGTTGCAAAGAACTTAAAAGTTTTTTCCTTAGTGAGTTTAAAAAACAAATAAATTCCAACAAGAAGAGCTGCCACTGTAAGCAGAGCATACTTTGGTGTACTAAATTCGTAAGTGTACCTCGGATGTGCAAACAGTGCCACTAATGGAATAGTAATATACCACAAAATTTCCTCAAATAACGATAACACAAGCCCCGCCTCCTTTTAAGACATTCTTAAGATCTTGAAATAATAGAATTATTAATTCATTTGAATTACTCCTTTTTTAAAGTAATATACATGTATGCATAAATCAATATAAGAATTATAAGAACTATAATACCTATGTAAGTATTACTTTTGGCTAAATAACCTGAGGTAAAAGAGAGTAAGCCAAAACCTAAAAAGAAGTAAAATGTTTTTCTCTCATCTTTGAACAAATTAATTGCTTTAAAGCACAAACATTTTTCTGCAGAAAGAAGATTTTTATTTTTCCGTTTAGAAGAATTGGATAGTGATACAAAATCAGAAAAACTACGGAGAAAAGAAAAACTACCTTCAAACAATAATGGTAATAAGAAGATGAAAGATGATATTACAAAACTTTTGTTTGAATTCCAGTGCCTTAAAGAAGACAAGAAACCAACTGTTAGAATACTACTAAGAAAATACTCGCCCGATGTGCCAAGATACATTCGGGCAGGCGGAAAATTGTATATTAAGAAGCCAAGCATAGCACCTAATGAACTCAATATTAAAAACCTATCGTATTTTGATGATACAATAAAACTCAGACCAATCAATGCAGGTATTAAAATAGCCAAGCAAAGACCATCTATCTTATTGAAAAGAGTTACAGAATGTATCAAAACAAAGCTAACGAATAAAAAGATCGGAAAATAAGGTGTAACTCCTTGATATTTATAAATTATCAAAGATAAGGAAATTAGTTGAATCAAAAGAGTAATCCACCTGTTTACACCATTAACATCATGAAACAGCCCCAGAAACACGAAAAAAATGAAGGCAGTTCGAGTAGTAATATCAAACGGAGTAGAAATAATGACAGATAGAAAAATAACTAACCCACCAAGAAAAGGTTTAGCAACTAATTCTTTTTTGTTCTCTCTTTCTATATCTTTATCATGTTTTTGTTTTTCAGAATTCCAGCGAGACAATTTTCTGTCACTAAGAAATTTTTCGGATGAATTATGCAAGGCAGATAAATCTCTTTTGATAATTTTGTATTTATAAGAGATCTTACCGAAAATGGGAACTAAAATAATTGTTGTTATAAAAGATAAAAATATGGAGAAGTAAAAATCCAAAAATATCCCTCCTGAAACTACTTTTTTAGAACTGTTGATAAATAATTTCGTTTTCTTGTTCTTGTTGTTCTTCCTGGACTGATTGGTTTTCTTGCTTATTTTCCTTAACAGTAGTGTTGCTATTAGTTGTGCTACTTGTGCTAGTTGAGGTATCCTGTCCATAGATATTTTCTTTTGTATAAAGTAATGTATCGAGTACTGAAAGTCCCATATCTTCAACTTTTTGGAGTAGTTCATACTTATTTTGTGAGTAATTGATATCTCTGTAATATAAATCTTTTACCAATACTTCACCATTCGGTTCAACAAAAAAAGTTACTCTTAAACTCTTATTGTTGAAGACTACCAAATCCTTGTTTAGATCAATGTTCCATCCACTCTCACCAAAAATCTTACCGAATGTCTTTGTCTTAAATATAGTATTTTTCACTAAAACAGACATGCTATTAGCTAGTTTCGGAAATTCGAATATTTTTGATATAATATAATCCCTGACTTCGTCAATCATTTCCACATCGTTAGCATAGGCGTATTCCAACAATGTCCTGTCAGCCAAAACCTCAAACACAAATTTAAATTGCCAGTATTTTTCACCATACAAGGCATTTCCAACTAATATGACTCTATTCTTATTCTTATCGTAGCTCCAAGATGCATTCTTTAAAAATGACTCAAAGGCTGATGCGTTATTTTTAAAAGTACTGTTTGGAAAAATGTTTGAACTTCTAACTTTAGAAATATACGAATTTGCTAAATTTTCAAGATCTTGTGATTTAACAAATTGTGCTACGAAAAGATTAGGCGCAACATTCTCATTGTTGACATACGTTTCTTCTAATTTAATCTCTTCGCCACATACCGTATATATCATTCTGAATTGTGAATTTGAAGTCTTTCTATTACCTTCTATTACGATCTTGGTTATACCACC
>JBKBIJ010000197.1:0-3026 GCA_046299455.1 Brevinematia bacterium
CACAAAATTCTTGGCTACCTTCAAATATAACCCTGGTTATGGGCTCTGTGTTAGAAGATCTTATATGTAACCAACCAGAATCGAACTTATACCATTCACCATCTATACTAACTCTCTCCTTAACTTCAAATCTTTTTAAAATATTTTTAACAATATTATCAATATCATTCTTAGAGAGAATTCTATCAAATTTTCGCTTAACCATCTTAAGATCAGGGAAATCAGAAACCACATCAGATATCTTCAAATTTTCTTTTGCCAAAAGATATAGAATCAAAGTTATTCCAACAAAGCTATCTCTTGCAGTATTGATAAGCGGAAATATTACACCACCGTTACCTTCACCACCTATAAACCCTTTTATTTCCTTAAGCATATCAACAACGTTAGCCTCACCAACCTTGCTTCTAAAAACACTAAAACCAAACTTTCTAGCAACATATTCAGACATCGAAGAAGTGGAAAGGTTTATGACAATACTTTTCGAAAAGTCATCTTTGTAAAAATTCTTAATAGAACTAATTATACTGATAGGTAGAGTATACTCTTCACCTGGTACTTTACCATTTTCCAAAACTAAGGCAAGTCTATCTCCATCTGGATCAAGAGCAAATCCTATATCACATCTTTCTTCAACAACAACTCTTGAAAGATCTTTTAATGCATCTTCTGTTGGTTCAGTAGGTCTTTGAGGGAATTTCGTAACATCATAATTCACAGTTACAACTTCACAACCCAAATATTCTAAAAACATCTTACCAACAACACTTCCAGCACCATTCACAGGATCAAACCCTACCCTAAACTTTTTTCTCCTAATAACATCAATATCTACTATCTCTTCCAAAGTCTCGGTAAAAATCATCAAAGATTCATCACAACTAATATTCTTGATACCTCCAACTCTATTCCAATTAGCAAAAGTTGCTAGATTTTGCTGAGAAATGTACTGAACTGCATCCTGAGATACAAAAATACCCCCTTTATCAACAAACTTAAGAGCATTCCACTCAGGCGGGTTATGGCTAGCAGTGATAATTATACCACCATCCAAACCAAGTTTTCTAACGATAAATAATACCATAGGTGTTGTAATAATTCCTAAGTCCAAAACATCAAATCCACACCCCCTAACAATACCAGAAACAAAATCTTTTATGAGTGGACTTGTTTTTCTAGTATCACTAGCTATAGCTACCCTATTACCATATCCCTTTGAAATCAAATAAGATAAATACGATCGAGTATACTTTAAGATCAACTCAAGATCTAAACCATTATTCCATATACCTCTTAACCCAGAAACAGTAAATTTTAAAACCATAAAAACTACCTTATAGGTACTCCCTCAGCTCGGGTAATTTTCCTATATTCTTCAAGTATGAACTTAGTTATCTTACCAGGTTTCCCATCTCCTATAGTTCTTTTATCAACTTTAGTAACAGGAACAACCTCAGCTCCAGTACCAGTCAGAAAAATCTCATCAGCAACATATAAATCCATCTTGGGAAACATTCTTTCCTCGAAAACTATGCCATTTTTCTTAGCAATATTTATAACCTCATTTCTCGTTATACCAACCAAAATTCCAGCTTCCTTTGGTGGAGTGATAAGTACACCATTCTTAACAATAAATATGTTATCACCTGTACATTCTGATACAAAACCATCTTCATTAAGCATAATAGCCTCAGGAACATTAGCATTCACAGCTTCTATCTTAGCAAGTATGTTATTAAGATAGTTAAGGCTCTTTATCATTGGTGGTAAAGAATTAAGTGAATTCCTAACAGTAGAAGCAACTATAACACTCATACCGTTTGTATAAATCTCTTCTGGATACATAACAAGCTTATCAACAATAACAACAAAGGATGCTTTCTTGGAAAGAAAAGGATTAAGGCCTAAATCACCTATACCTCTTGATAAAACAGGTCTAATATAAGCATCTTTAACATCGTTTCTCCTACAAGTTTCAATAATAATTTCCTTAATTTCTTCTTTAGTGTAAGGGGGCTCGAGCATTATAGCCTTGGCTCCCTCAAACATCCTATCAACATGTTCATCCAACTTAAATATCTTTCCATCATAGGCTCTTATACCCTCAAAAACACCATCTCCATAAAGAAATCCCTTATCAAATACACTTATCCTTGCTTCTTCTTTACTATAAAAATCACCATTAATAAAAACAACATTACCCATAAAATCCCCCAGTTTAGAAAGAATTTTCATGGAAAAAGTTTGATTAATTCAAATTGTATTTTTGCTCTCCCAACGATACCTAAACAAAATACCCACGAAAAACCAAAACATAGCCCCTAGAGAAAATACATATAAAGTATTGTCAATAAACCCATGAATCAAAAAAAATATAACACTAATAAAATAACCAAACCTACTAACATCAAAATTATGAATAACCCTCAAAAAAGAATTATAAACCAGAAAAGAAATTAGTACCATAAAAGAAATAAACCCTAATATACCAGTCTCAACTAAAATACTCAAGTACAAGTTATGGAGATAATTACCATAGTAGTAAGGAACGTAAAACTTAAAATTAACCAACCCAACCCCAAAAAAGATATTTTTCCTTAAAATATCGAAAGATAATTTATAAGAATCTACTCTATTGTAAAAACTTGAATAATCATTTCCCAAAACAATTTCTTTAACTCTTTCAAAAACACCAATCTTAGCCTCAAACACTAAGATATAGAGCAAAACCATAGAACCAAAAATCAATAAACAATCGTATCTCTTAAATACAGTCAACATTAAAACAATAATAATAGGAACAAATATAAGAAAACTTCTAGAATTGGAAATAAACATAACAACAAACTCAGTCAGAATAAAACAAACAAAAATCAAATACAAGATAAATCTATTATTGCTGTATTTCAAAATAAACCAAGATAAGATTATAGGTGTTAGATACAAAACCGAGGAAGAAAAAATTACAGGATTTGGTGTAATCGAAGAACCCCTTACTATAGATGAATATGAAAACGCCTTATAAG
>JBKBIJ010000198.1:0-3010 GCA_046299455.1 Brevinematia bacterium
GACATAATGTTTGAATTCAATAGTTTTAAGATCAAAGAAGAGTTTATACCGATAATTTCAAACTTATCTTTCAAACTTAAAGATTACAGAGAACTTGAAATAATAGTAGAAGGACATACCGATGATATAGGCAGTGATGAATACAACCAAAAATTATCAGAAAGCAGAGCAAAAGAAGTTACAAGTTTACTAATAGAATTCGGAATAGATCCAAAAAAAATATCTTACATAGGCTATGGCAAAAGAAAGCCTAAATTCCCAAATACTTCAGAAGAAAATCGTGCAAAAAACAGGCGCGTTGAAATAAAATTAATGTGGGGTAAGTAATGGATGAAGATAAAAAAAAGTTAATCTTCAGGCTAAATAGAGTAAAAGGACAAATCGATGGTATAATAAGAATGATAGAAGAAAATGATGAATGCCAAACAATATATCAACAAATAAAAGCTGCATACAACGCATTAAAAAGTGCAGGCAAGTTACTAATAATAGAAGATACAACAAAATGCATTAAAATGGGAGATGACAGAAAAATAAAGAAACTTCTCGAAAAATTAATGGAAGAATAGGATGATAATAGTATTTGAAGGAATTGATGGTAGTGGTAAAACAACAGTCTCAAAAAAAATATATGAAGAACTAAAAGATGTCTTTAAAGGTTGTGTATTCTGGTTTTCTGAGCCAAGCCCCACAAAGCTAGGTAGCACTCTAAAAACTATCCTCACATCAAAAGAAATATCTTTAACAACTTTAGAACAAACACTACTTTTTACAACAGATAGGTTGTTTCTACTAAGAAACTACATAATACCATACAATAAAGAAAACAAAATAATAATCATGGACAGATCATTCATATCAACATACGCCTATCAAATAATGAATATCGAAGATGAAAACTTAAAAAAAATACTAACAACACTTACAGAATTATCAATATCCGAATTTTACATAGATATATTATTCTATTTCGACTGTCCATCCCAAATCTCATTTTCAAGAATAAAGGAAAAAGACGGCATAGAAAGTAAAGGAATAGAATTCATAGAAAAGGTAAGAAGAAATTACTTAAAGTTTATAGAATCCAAACACTCAAAAGTTAAAACTATAGAAATAATAAATGCAACAAAAAACCTAGAAGATATATATAACGAAGTAAGATCTAAAGTAATAGAGAAAACAGGATATATTGTATAGTTATTTTATCAATCTCTGGTGCTCTAATTTTATGCACTTATCTTGCACAAACAATATATTATTTTCTTGGGCTAGTTTTTTAGCTTCATCGTTAACTATTCCAAGTTGCAACCATATACACTTAGGTTTTAGCTTTATAGCTTCCTCAACAACAGGTAATACTTCTTCTGACCTTCTAAAAATATCAACAATATCAACTTGAAAAGGAATATCAGACAGTTTTTTATAACTTTTCTCACCAAGAATCTCATCGTATCCAGGATTAACAGGTACGATTCTGTACCCCATACCTTTCAAGTACTTAGCAACTGAGTTACTAGGTCTATCCTCCTTAGGTGAAAGTCCAACAATAGCAATAACTTTAGCACCAACTAAAACGTTCTTTATAGTCTCATCATCCAAAGGATTATTAAACTTTACCGAAAAAGATGAATTATCGCCAATATTACATCTATCCGACATATCATAACCTCCTACACAATCTCTTTAACTTCTTTAACCTTATAACCATAAAGTCTTATAGATTCCACAATTTTTGAGATCAAACCAGAATCAGAGTCAACAACTAACTTACCCATAGAAATATTCTCTATTTTAACACCACTTATAGATTGAACAATCATCCTAATAGAGCTAAGACAACCATCACATGTCATACCCTGAATATTTATCTCATACTTCATAACTATAAAGTTAAAAATAACACTTTAAAAGTCAAAACTTATTTTTCAACTTAACTTGAGGTTCCGTCAGAAATATGTTTACAATTTTCTCTTTAGATACACCCTGGATAACAAAAAACTAAAAATCTTATTAACTCACAACTCATTTAGATAGGAATTCTTATTAGGTTATTTCTGTTTCATAACTTCTAAAGACAGTATATTTTCTTTAAATTAAGAACCTAAGAGTTCTCTGTAAATTTCGATTGTCTATGTAAGGATTCTCTTTGTTAACAGTAGAAGTATAGCTAAAAGACTAGATCTTTGAAAAACTTTTCCCTTAAGAGAGGATATCCTAAAATTCGAATTTCTTTGACCTAATTTTTCTTCGGTTCCCTTTCACAAGTTATCTGAGCAATCTGTACTCTTTACCATAAATTCTAAAGAATTGTAGTGCCTTTGATGGACAAACTTATTTAAGAGATTATCTAACTTCTTAGATACACTTAAACATGAAAGTGATATTTTTGAAACATCTTCATGAGAAAATAAAGGTTATGTTGAAAATCCCAATTTTTCGGAATTTTCTCTTGTTCCTTCTCAAAAGTTATTTAAACAATTTCACCTATGGTGTTTCTGTTCAATAACTTCCTAAGGTGGTAGTTTCCTTAAACTACATACCTCTTCTAGGTAGTTAGAAGATTTCCTAGACATCTTTAAGTGGGGAGGTAATATTTTGATACTGATTCAAACATTCAATTTATTAACTCTCTTTTTCTTTTGTTAATCTTTACAAGTTTATCTGGACAATTACATTTACGTATTTCTGTTCCATAACTTCCTAAAAGTGACATTTTCCTTGAACGACAAAGCTCTTCTAAAGAGTTAGAATGTTTATTAGCAATTCCCTAAGTCTTTTTCTCTTATCCTACACTTCTATCTTTCACCTACAAGGCTGTCTAGATAAGCTTTGTCATGATATTTCTTTCACGTACCTTCTAAAAGGAAAAAGTTTCTTGAAGTAATGTAACTTTATGATCTATAATCTATTCTGGTAAGTTTTCTTATGGTATTTATTTCCAAAAACTTCTAAAAATGTGGTTTTTCAGAGTAATAGCTCTCTTCCAAGGAGTTAGAATAATTTCTTAGGG
>JBKBIJ010000199.1:0-2997 GCA_046299455.1 Brevinematia bacterium
GAACCTCAGAAAGTTCTGGAGGTGTTAGAATCAAAAGACAGAAGCAAATCAGCTGGTCTGGCTCCAGCCCATGGTTTATTCTTGTACAAAATATTATTTTGAAATTACATAAGATCAGAAGTATAGATAAAAGTATGAAAGAATTATCAAATAACCTATTTTGTGATAAACTATTTAAAACTAATATTTTGATATTTCTCCTGATATCTATACCTATAAATATATGCTTTGCTGATAATAATGCAGGCAATATAATAACTTATGATGCATCAAGCAGCGTAAATATTAACGAACAAGAAATACCCCGTAGTAATAGTAATGTATCTAACATCTTAGAGGAAGTAGAAAAGACTATTCTCTTTTCAATGAAATACGGCGAGGCAGCATTAATAGAAACTATAAGAGAATACTTTAAAGAGCTTAGCTTACATGAACAAATACTTATTAAATTTTCTAACTTTTCGAAAAGTGATTTACCTATTAAAAATTTCATAAAACAAAAAGTTGCTGAAAAAGGTTTCGTACCAATTGATTTAGATGAGATTAGAGAAATATTTCTAAATAATGAAGATCCTGAATTTTCTAGAAATACGTTGGAAGATATAATAAAGGATCAGGAAAAAAACGGAACAGTTTTGAAATTCTCTTTAACAAAGGTCAAAGACCAGAGTTTTGGTTTTAGTGAGGATTTTTTATTAGATATATCATATAATAATACGGAGTATCAAATTTCTTTTGATCACTTTATCTTAATACCTGAGAATCTTGAAAAGATAATATCAGCAGTACTCCAAGAAGTATCAAAAATTAATTTAAAATCTGAAAATTCAGAGAAAATAAATAGAGAAATCAGAGAAAAGAAAAGTGACCGGATAAAAAGCTTAGTTTATGACAAAGCATTGAAAAAACTATACTTAACCAGATATCTTGGACAATTTTTTCTATTATTAGATGATAGGATTCAATTTATAGATGGTATATTAATGTACGATGGAAGGATATTTTCAGCTGAATTTCAAACTGATTTTAAAGATTTAGATGTAACGAAAGAGATATTTTTAACTAGGGATTTTAAATTTTCCTTTGAATCTGCTCAAAATTTAAAAACAAAAGCTTTAATTACTTTCTCAGCACCAATAATTTTTCTGTGGGACAATTATATAATATTATCGGATGGCAACATTGGTGATTTAACTCTTACTTGGTGGTTGAAGATTTCAAACACTCCTATAGATTACATAGTCTCAGACAACAAAATTTATTTATTAGATATAACGAATAATCTTTATATAGTTAACTTGAAAACCAGACGTACGATTTTACAAATTTTCTGCGAAAATGCGTATATGATAAAGCTCGAATATGACAGTACTGAAAAAAATAATGTACTGTGGGTTTATGGTTATGATAAAATCTTTAAGCTTTCCAGTGATAAAGAGTTATCAACAATAAACATAGAAAAGACCAGTGATAGATACAATGATGATGGAAGAGCAATTAGTACCATATTTTACCCCTCGATATTGAAGATAACTGTGAGTCCTTTTGGATATTTTTACGAAGATCTACACTTGGGTAGTAAAGTATATCACACTTACATTAGAGAACTGTACGCTTACATAATAACGGATGTGGGAACATGGAGAATAAAACTATCAGAATAGATCAACTACTAGTGATTAAAAAACTCATAGAGAGTAGGTCTAAAGCAAAACAATTAATTCAAGCTGGTGATGTAAAAGTTAATGGTATTATCGTAACTAAACCTTCTACAAAAATTCCACTTTCGTCTAAAATAGAAATACTTGACGGACTTAAATATGTGAGCAGAGCAGGCTACAAACTTGAGGAATTTTTTAAAGAATATAAAATCGAAATTGCTGGAAAGATTGTCTATGATATAGGTAGTTCAACCGGTGGTTTTGTAGATTATTTTCTACAAAACTTTGCTAAGAAGGTTTATGCTATTGATGTAAATACCAGGCAACTACACGAAAAAGTTTCATCGCATAGTTGCGTTATTAAAATTGAAAAGAATGCACGATTTTTAACGAGGGAAGATTTTCAAGATGCTCCTGACATAATTACTGTCGATGTATCTTTTATATCAGTTGAAAAATTAGCAAATGTTTTTTACAATTTATGCAAAGATAAAACACAACTTATAGTTTTAATAAAACCACAGTTTGAGACAAAGATAAATAAAAAAGGAATTGTAAAAGATAAAGAAGTACACATTCAAGTTATATGGAATGTTTTAAAGGAATTTGATAAATCTGGTTTTGTATCAAAGTACTTAACATTTTCTAGAATTCCTGGAAAAGACAGCAACATAGAATTTTTCTGTGTTTTTGAAAAAAAGACTAACGAGGGAAAAGAAAAAATAATTAAAGAATATAAAATAGATGATATAATTAGGATTGTTGACAAAGCATGGGAGGCACTTAGATGAAAAAAAGCTTTGTAGCACTGTTAATATGTCTTTTCATAATAAGAATTTTTGGAGGTTCAGACATATTTGATTTTGTTCATAAAGACTATGATTTTGTTATACGGATCTCAAAAGCTGGGACTTGGTATGATGAGCTGAAAAAAGTTCCGTTTTTTTCCTTTGTATTAGGCAGAAAGGGATTAGGTTTTGAAGATTCTTTTACACGTCTACTGGAAGATATGAAATATAGGACAGGAATAGATCCAGTCGTAATACAGGATGCTTTATCGAATGATATACTATTTGCATCTAAAGGCTTAGAAGTAGATTTGCTAAGTTTTGTATCTTTTGATGTGAACTATTATCTGGAGCTTGTTAAAAATATAGCTAATAATAGTTTTATTGTATTTGAAACTAAATATCCGACACAACTTCCAAAAGCTTTGGGGTATTTACTTTCTTCTAATGTAAAGCAAATCTCGCAGTATACGTACATTCTGAGTGACTCTCTGTACATGTCCAATATAGGAAAGTACTCTATTTTAGCTGGCAGCAAACAATCTTTA